>JAEORY010000370.1 GCA_016840645.1 Candidatus Borrarchaeota archaeon
TAATAGGCTAAAAACAATATTCCCAACAAATTAGTAGTCCGTTTAAAGGTTTTTTGATGCGTTTACTGAATAATTCTTTCCATAATGATATGAAATTAACCTATGGGGTGATATCGTGAGAGAAAATTCAATCTATACTATTAAAGAAAAAAGAGAAGGTTTCAAAAATCTTTGCTTAGCAATTACTGTCCCGAGTTTTGTGATAATAGGTCTTGTAGTAGATTACTACTATGGGATAATGTGCAACTATATATTGTGCGGCACTGGAGTGCTCACTGGTACATTAATCGGGATATTCTTTACCTCTATAGAAGTAATTGCTTGGTATAATTATCCTATTATATCTCCCAGAAAAGTTCCAGCACACAAGCTCCCAAAACTCATTAAAGATAGTGCTTTGGTTAATCAGCCGTTTAAGAACCAAGAAATACACTAGAACTATAATATCTTCAAAGAAATTCAAATTCACAGCGAAACATGTTATTTAATTCTACCTGAAGTGGGAATAATGTCTCTAATGTGTTTAAGTCAAATACCTTTATTCATTATTTCTTTTCATAATTACTGCCAGGTTACCAACACGAAAAGAATTCAGGGAATTTTGTATAACAATCGAGCCTTAATCATTGAAAGATAATGTGATTTTACCCAAATATTCTCGATTTAATAATAAAATAAAATAAAGAGGAGGTGGAAAAAAAATGTTATATGAAATTCCTCAACTGAAGTATTTAAAGACTTTCATAATTTCAGAAAATAAAATCTTACGTCTGTTTCAGAAGGATGAAAAATACTTTATCGAAATAGTCGGGAAGGGGTATATAGTTCAATTTTTTGTAGGGGAAGCTCTAGATATGGCAAAAGAACGCTGTAAAGATGTCATCAAAAAGATAAAAGAAGGATGGAGCACGCTTGAGCCAATTTGGTTTTAGACATAATAAAAGAATAGGTTTATCAAAGGTTCTTGTATGTGGAGGAGGAATAGCTGGTATCATCGCTTCGCTTCGTGTGGCAGAATATGGATTGGAGTGTTATCTTGTTGAAAAAAAGCCAAGTATAGGCGGCCACATGATTCAATACCCAAAAGTTTTCCCAACTCTTGATTGCTCGCAATGTATCTTAACTCCTAAGTTAGGTGATATTCACGATGCAGAAAACATTCAACTTTTAACCTTATCAGAAATAGAGGACATCTCTGGAACGCCTGGAAATTGGAAAGTAAAGATAAGACAAAAGCCGCGGTTTGTTGATATTCAAAAATGTATTGGCTGCGGAGAGTGCTTTAACGTATGTCCTATTGAAGTGCCTAGTGAATTTAACCAAGGACTAGGAACAAGAAAAGCAATATACCGACCGTTTCTTCAGGCAGTTCCCAATGTTGCGGTTATCGACGCAAACGCATGTACCGATTGTGGGCTCTGTGAAATGATGTGTCCTGCAAATGCAATAATTAGAGATGACGAAGAAAAACTTATCGAATTAAATATCGCTGCAATAATCTTAGCAACGGGTTTTGATCTTTATAATCCGAGTATTTTAGGTAGATATCTCTATGGGAAACATCCAAATGTCCTTACGTCACTACAAATGGAACGAATGATGGATATTACAGGACCCACAGACAGCCGAATTATTCGTCCAAGTGACGGAAGGGATGTAAAGAAAGTCGCTTATGTGCTCTGTTGTGGATCGAGGAATGCTGAAGCGGGAGCAAATAAGGATGAAGGTGTTCCATATTGTTCTACTGTGTGTTGCCTTTATGCTCTGAAACAAGCTATACTTCTCAGAAAGTTCGGCGTTAACGTTTGGATTTATTACATTGATATTCGAGCACCAGGAACTAGATATGAAGATTTTTATCACCATGCACAGGAACTAGGGGTGCATTTCATCAAAGGCAGAGTTTCTGAAATTATGCCGACACTAAATGGCGATAAACTCCTAGTTCGAGCAGAAGATTTGCACATTAACTGCATAGTCGAAAATGAAGTAGATCTTGCGGTTTTGTGTCCACCAGTCTTACCAAGCGAAGGTACGGAGGAGTTGGCACAGAAATTGAAGGTTCCACTAAACGAGTATAAATTCATTTTAGAGAGCCATCCGAAATTGGATCCACTTGCAACACAGCGAGAAGGAATTTTCGCAGCAGGGATGGCTACTGGACCAAAAGATATACAAACTACAGTTTCCGAAGCAGAAGGAGCCGCAATAAAAGCCATTAATTTTGTACGCGCAAAAGCTATAATAGCTGAGAAAGAAGGAGCCGCAATACATGCTACCCATCTTACAAAAGCAAAAAAGGAGAGCGTCGTATAAATATGGGTTATTGGGGTTTTTTTGGAAAAGGAAAATTAAAGACATCAAAAAAACCATCCAAAAAACTTGTGAGACTTGCAACCACAGTCTATGAGACGGCTTTGTGTGCAAAACGTGACACATTAGAAGGATGTCAAATGGACGACTGCTCTTGGCTTAGTTATCTAATTGAAAGGGGTCTAGAAAAAATCGAACATTGGAAGGAACTCTGGAAATAAGTAAGCATTTAATGAAGGGTATCCTCTTTAGAGGATAAGAGGAAAGAATAAACAAAGAGGAGAACACCTCTTTAAGTAATTAATCACGAAAAGAACGAGGAATGCCAAATGGCAAATGATTTTGTGACGATTAGAGGCGAAAAGTATTTTGTAAAAAAAAGCGAACTTGACCTTCGCGATAAAGAAATTGTCGATCTCACCAAGATCAAGGGATTAAAGCATCTCACTAACCTCAAAAAACTAGATCTAAGCCAGAATCAGATTAAAGAGATCAAAGGGTTGGAACACCTTACGAATCTCCAAGAATTGTATCTTGGTAGTAATCAGATAAGAGAGATTAGTGGGTTGAAGACACTCTCTCAACTAAAACTACTGTGGCTTAATTATAATAAAATAAAAGAGATCAAGGGATTGGAATTTCTTAAGCGTCTACGAATGCTATATCTTTGTTGAAATCAGATAAGAGAGATTAAAGGATTGGAACATCTTAGAAATCTTCAAAGACTCTCACTTTGGGCAAATAAAATAGAAGAAATCGAAGGATTGGAGTCTCTTGTTAACCTAAAAGTACTGGATCTTAGTCGTAACCTGATAAAAGAGATCAAGGGATTGGAGCATCTCGAAAATATCCAGGAAATAGACCTTGATGGCAATCCGATAAGAAACGATGAACTACCTTTACTGAAGAAGAGTGCGCAGGAAGTCGTAAGATACTGCCAAGATAAAAAATGTGACAAAATAGATATGCCATTTGTGACAGTAAAAGGAAGAAAGTATTCTGTCATATACGGCATCTTAAATCTTAGTAAGATAGGGCTCGCTGATATTGCCGAAATCAGGGGGTTGAAGACTCTCACTGACCTAAAGGTACTAGACCTTAGCCGTAATGATATAAAAGGACTTAGAGGATTAGAAGCACTCACTCAACTAGAAATACTAGATCTCAGTAGTAATCAGGTAGAATTGATCACAGGATTGGAAGATTTCACTAATTTGCAGAAATTAGTCCTTCGTAAGAATAAGATAGAAGAGATTAAAGGACTGGAGCATCTCTCGCAACTCCAAGAACTATATCTTAATGGAAATCAAATAAGGGAAATAAAACGATTGGATGACCTTACCTGCCTACAAATATTAGATCTTAGTAAGAATAAGATAGAAGAGATTAAAGGACTGGAGCATCTCTCTAACCTTCAAGCATTATATATCGGGAAAAATCAAATAAAAGAGATCAAAGGACTGGAACTACTTTCTAACCTCGAAATACTGGATCTAAGTCGTAATCAGATTGAAGAAATCAGGGGGTTGGAAAATCTCTCCAACCTAGAAATAGTGGAACTTAGAGGCAATCCAATTAGCGATGCTGAACGCGAATACGCGTTTGAAACGTCCCCATGGGAGATTGTGGAGTATTGTCAAGTAAAAACAGGTCAAGTTGAAGCAGAAGAAGCATTTGTGACTGTTAGAGGGGAAAAGCACTACATCAAGCATGGGACACTAGACCTTCATGCCAAAGGCATTATTGATATCGCCGAAATCAGAGGATTAGAGCAGCTTACGAATCTTCAAAACTTGGGTCTTGGTGGTAATCAGATCAAAGAAATTAGAGGATTGAAAACCCTCAAAACACTCAAAACACTCAAAAGACTGGCTTTATGGTCTAATCAGATAGATGAAATCAAGGGTTTGGAGTTCCTTACTGAGTTAGAAGTATTAGATCTCAGCCGTAATAAAATAAAAGAGATTAAGGGTTTGGAAGCGCTCATTAACCTAAAGATGCTAGATCTAAGGAATAATCAAATAGGAGAGATCAAAGGACTGGAGCCTTTAACGAATTTGAAAGTATTATTTCTTTATAATAATCAAATAGAAGAGGTTAAAGGGTTGGAGCGTCTCACTAATTTAAAACATCTAGATCTTCATCTTAATCCCATAAAATCTGGCGAGAGACCTATATTAGATAGAGAGGCTCAAGAGATCGTAAAGCACTGCCAAGATAAAAAAGAGGACAAGTTAGAATTTGTAAAGGTCAAAGAGGAAAAATATTATGTCATATATAGTACGCTAGACCTTCACGGCATAGGTCTCACTGGTATCGACGAGATCGAGGGTTTGGAGCAACTAGATCATATTAAAAATCTAAATCTTTGTTGTAATCAAGTAACAGAGATTA
>JAEORY010000371.1 GCA_016840645.1 Candidatus Borrarchaeota archaeon
AAGAGATTTACCATTGCATTAGCAGATTTCCTTGCGCCTTCCAATGAATCGTAGATTGCAAGATAGTCTTTAAGCGCTTTTATTACATCCATTCTTCAATCACCTAAATTATTATTTAATTTTTCAATATAAAAGCCTGAGTCATATTTAAAATTAGACTTTTTCTTTTGTTTGTTGTTTTATATGCAGATTATACTCTAAACGAAAAGAAGAACGACACAGACGGAGGTTTTAACTTCAGGTCTTTGATAACCGATTAGTCGTAAAGTCCGTTTTCCTGAGAGATAAAACTGCTATTTTTAAGAATGATCAGGCAGTAAAACTAAAAACACGCAAAAAATGGTAATAATAATATAGATTAACGCAATTGGAAAGCAAATCAATCTACGAGGAAACGGAACAAAAAATCATTTCTTAAATCACACTTAGTTTGGATATTTTAATCGTGTTCATTAGTCGCTTGACTTTTTCTACAGAAAATAAATGAAAGTATAAAAAAGAGGGGGTTGTTTATTTCTTTTCAAAGAGTTTTCTAACTTCTTTTCCAACTTCTTCTATGTTTTCTTTAGCACCAGTAATTCGTTGGACTTTAAGAGATGGTGAATTTGCATGATATTCTGAAATCCATTCTTGAGCAAATTTTCCGCTTCGGACGTCTTTTAAGATTTTGACCATTGCATCTCTATTGATTATGCTCTCGCCTCTTGTACGACCGCCGTATTCCGCAGTATTGGAGACGTTGTTCCACATACCTTCGATACCGCCCTCGTAAATCAGATCCATTATGAGTTTGCATTCGTTCAGGCATTCAAAATACGCGAGAACCGGATCATACCCATTTCCGACCAGCAAATCGAAGCCAGTTTTAATGAGTTGATGCAATCCGCCGCAGAGTACGGCTTGTTCCCCGAAATGATCACTTGTCACTTCATCATAAAAGTTTGTTTCAATTACTCCAGCTCTTGTAAAACCATTTGCCTTACAAATTGCTAGCGCGATATCCTTTGCCTTCCCACTTACATCTTGCTCTATGGCAATTAGTGCTGGTGCACCGAAGCCTTCACAATAAAGCCGACGTTCTATTTTACCAGGTGCTTTTGGAGCAACCATAATTATATCCACGTTATCTGGTGGTACAACTTGCCCATAGACAATGCTAAATGCATGTGAAACACAAAATACTTCGCATTTTTCCATATATGGCTCGATCTGTTCCTTATAGACTTGTTCGTGCCATTCATCTGGTACTAAGAGGTAAATAATCTCAGCACGTTTTGAAGCTTCAGGAATTTCATAAACTTCAAAACCGTATTCTTTTGCTTTATTCCAAGATGGACCATTAGGGCGAGCACCAATTATGACATTTACGCCAGTATCTTTCATGCACATTGCCTGCGCTGACCCTTGTAATCCATAACCGATTATTGCGGTCGTTTTACCATCTAGGAGTGATAGGTCCGCATCGTTTTCATGATATATCTTTACCACATTTAATCCTCCAAAGGTATTACTTTTTTCGACGAATACACGAATGCGCTTTTATAAGTTAAGGTCAAGCTTTGTTAACCATGATACTTATTTTTGAAAAGATCGGATTGAAAACAAAGACTTATAAAAGATAAGTAATAAGTAAGCGTACAAATTCAACCCCCTACAAGTTATCGGAGGTCCGCAGATGAACAGGAGGTATCATCAAATCTGTTAATTACATAGGCCTTTGCGACAAATCATTATTCTTTTTGGATTTCGGGGGTTACCCACCTAGAAAATTATTCCCAGCTATAGACTTGTTCTTGAAACAAGATTATACTCCATTTGGTAAGCATAAAAGCTATTTTTCTAATAAAAGCGGTTTAGTCATTTTAAGACAATTTAATGCTTTTAATGACAGTACTGTTTTGTTTTCAGTCAATAGTAGGGAAATATACAAATTAGATTCTAAAAGGAGGATTGTTAATGAAATTTAGAGGAGCCAGAGTAGTTCTTGAAGCTTTAAAAAACGATGGTGTAAAAGCTATTTTCGGGTTTCCTGGTGGAGCTGTAATGGAACTTTATGATGAAGTTTTATCAGCAGTTGATGCTGGCAACGTTCGACATGTTCTCTGCCGTCATGAACAAGGTGTTGCCCATGCAGCAGATGGATATTATCGAGCATTAGGAGAAGTAGGAGTCGGATTTTCGACGAGTGGTCCCGGAGGAACAAATCTTCTTACGGGCATGGCCACGGCGTTTCTTGATAGTTCGGCGTGTCTTTACGTTTCTGGTCAAGTTCCTACCTCCATGATGGGAACCGATGCATTTCAAGAGGCCGATATGTTTGGACTCACCTTAAACGTTACAAAACATAACTATAAGGTTACAGATGTCCAAAAACTGCCATATGTAATGAAAGAAGCCCTTGCAATTGCACAAACAGGACGACCAGGACCCGTATTTATAGATCTCCCAAGAGATGTGCAACAAAAGGAAGTCGAATTCGATCCTAACATGACAGTAAACGTGAAGGCGAATAATAATAGCTTGGACACAACGAAAATAAAAGAAGCTGTCAAGATGTTGCTTCAAGCAGAACGACCAGCTATTCTTGCCGGAGGAGGAGTGCTCATGTCTGGTGCATGGAATGAGTTGGTTCAGTTGGCTGAACTCCTCATGGCCCCAGTATCAACGACACTTGTTGCAAAAGGAGTGATTTCGGAGATGCATCCACTTGCAATGGGAATGGCAGGCTTTCATGGTCGAAGAACAGCAAACTTCCCGCTAATAAATAGCGATGTCCTATTAGCTGTAGGCTGCCGATTTAGTGATCGTGTGACAGCATGGCAGCAATCTGTATGGAGTAAAACACAGATAATTCATGTGGACATTGATTTTGCGGAAATTGAAAAGAATCTGCCGGTGGATATGTATATTCTAGGCGACGCGAAAAAAGTGCTGACAGAAATGTTAAATCAGATTTCCAATGTAGAAATGAATGGTAAGAAGTTAGAATGGAGCAATAAAGTGAAAGAACTGAAAGAAATGTGTGACTGCAATCTAGAATTTGAAGATGTGCCTATAAAACCTCAAAGAGTGATGAGGGAACTCAGTAAAGTTTTGTCAAATTACAAACGCCATGTAGTTACAACGGAGGTAGGCCAGAATCAGATTTTTGCGGGACATTTCTTAAAGAGTACACATGCTCGGAGTTTTCTAACATCGGGCGGATTAGGGACGATGGGCTTTGGATTTCCTGCCGCTATCGGTGCAAAGGTAGCCATGCAAGTTTCAGGGCAACCAGATGCACCAGTCGTTGATGTAGCAGGAGATGGATCGCTTATGATGGTATGTCAAGAGTTCGCAACTGCAGTAGAAAATGAAATACCAGTTGTAATAGCACTTTTGAATAATAGATGGCTTGGAATGGTGAAACAATGGCAAAAATTGTTCTTTGGAGCACGCTACTCTGCAACGAATTTAGGCCAAGTTCCAGATTTTGTTAAGTTGGCAGAAGCATTCGGAGCAAAAGGTGAAGTCGTTGTACGCCCTGGAGAGATAAGGGAAGCGCTTGAAAGGGCAATAAAAGAGGGAGTACCTTATGTGGTTGACATCAAGACAGATCCGGAAGAGGATATCTTACCAATGGTGCCCCCGCCGAAAGGTTTGAACGAAATGATAGGAGGACGGTGTCCACCCGAATTAGTCGAAAGATGTGGATAGAGGTGATGTAAATGACAAATGGTCTTCATGTGATATCGTTAAAGGTTTTAGATCAACCAGGTGTGTTGCAAAGAATCTCAAGTCTGATCAGTAGAAGGAATTTTAACATCCACACGATCACCGCAGGAGCGACAGAAACTGAAGGCATCACGAGAATAACAATCACGTTCTGGGGAGACGATAATACAGCAAATCAAGTTGTGAGGCAATTAGACAAGCTTCAAGAGGTCAAATGGATAGAAGAACTTGATAAAGAAACCACCCTCCTCAGAGAAATTGCCTTAATGAAAGTACAAGCCAAGAGTCCTGAGGAAAGGGCAGATATATTGAACTTTGTCAATGTCTATGGAGCAAAGGTTGTTGAAGCAGTCAAAGATGGATTGGCAGTTGAGGTTACAGGAGGTCCAAAGAAAGTCAGCAGTTTCATTGACGTAATGGGAACTTTCGGAGTTACACAACTTGTACGCTCCGGTGCATTAGCAATAGAGAGAATGGGCGAGGTGAAGTATTAATGAAACATACATTTCTTGTAACGACCCGAAAAGGAGATCTTACAGCGCTTCAAGAGATGCTTGCAGTCTTTCAGAAGAATAATGTAAATCTTGAAAGAATGGAACTTTCGCCACATCCTGACTCTGCTACAGTGACCTTTTCTTTTTCTACGGAAGAAGAAAAAGTCAATTTGCTCAAAAGTAACTTGTCCACTTTTGGTAGGGTCAATGAATTGACATCAGAAAAATTATTGGTGCTGCTAAGTTAATCAATTGACAATTCTTTATTTGCAACCTCCCTTCTTTTACCTTCTATATATCTTAAATTTAAAATGAGGCTATTTTATGTAGGCTTATTGTTTAATTTGCTATTTTAACTTAATCGGCGGGAAGTCCCCTTCCGACAGGTGGGGGATGAAAGCCGCTGGCCTTATATAGAATTTATGGATATAATTAATAGTAAAACAGTCTACGTGAAGTCCATGAAACTCACACAGAAAATCAGGATTTTTCCGA
>JAEORY010000372.1 GCA_016840645.1 Candidatus Borrarchaeota archaeon
TTCCGATCTAGACGTGGGATAGGATTATCTATTCAATAGTTAGCTATGAATTGGTAAAATTATCTGAATTTCAGAAACCGGATACGGTTCCTGAAGATATCGCTTAGAACAAACTATAAATTTTTTTGGAGGGAAAACCTGTGGAAGCAAAGCATGTTGAGAGACTTCTAAAAGAGTTTGAAGATCATAGAGATGCAATTAAAGTAATGATCGAAGAACTCGATTCAATTAAGAAAAATATCGACAGATTGATCCCAACCACTCTTGATGCTCGTTATGTAAGATTTTTTGAAGAAAAAGTCAAATCAATTACTTTATTATTTAATTCACTATTAGAAATGAGAAAAGAAATTACTAAAAGTGTAAGAGAAGAAATTGATTTGAGAAGAAAAATTGAGGATAAGGGTGGAGTTGAAGAAATCGAAAATATCATTGATATTAGAAAAGTTGCTAAAAAGGTTGAAACATTCAAAGAGAAACAACAGGAATTTAAAGATCAAATTGACAGAAGAGAACTAGAAGACTATGAGGGTATAGATATTCCAGGAGTGAATACACCTGTAGCCAAATAGTGGAGGATAAAGAATGAGCGAAGATAAAATTACAGATATTGATCCACAAGAAATATTAAAAAGTGTTGAATTGGATCTAAGTCCAGACGAGACGCCAGAGGTTGCTGAGGTTGAAAAACCTAAAAAAGCAAAGAAAGCAAAAGAGCCAGAGAAGAAAGAACAGGAAGAAGTCGATTCATTGTATGAGGAATTTTCGTCCTTTCTAGAAGATAAGGTTGATATGACTCCAGATACAGGAATAAAGAGCGTTATCCCAACTGGAATTGATTTGCTTGATGCTATATTGGGCGGTGGTCTTGCAATTGGCGCATTAGATATTATTGTGGGTCAACCTGGTAGCGGAAAGAGTATGCTTGCAATTCAAACTCTTTCACAAGCACAAGAGATATATAAAGATGAACCAAATTTTATTGGTCATTTTCTTGATTCAGAAGAAGCAACCACAACAGTAAGGTTGTCAAATTTGGGTGTAAGAAGACCAAAAATCAAACCGTATGCAGATATAACAATTGAGAAAGTATTTAAATTTCTTGAAGGTTTATGTCTATTCAAAGAAAAGAAAAAAATAATTGATGTTCCATCTGTTGTAATTTGGGATAGTATTGCAAACACATTGGCTGAAAAAGAAAGAGAAGCAGATGATGTTAATCAAGTCATTGGTTATAAAGCAAGGATGCTTTCAATACTTATTCCTAAATATGTAGCAAGATGCGCTCAATATAATATTGCATTTATTGCTGTTAATCAGCTAAGAGATGTATTGAGTATTGGTCAATTCTCTGCTCCAAAAGACTTGAAGTTTATGTCAACTACAAAAGACATGCCTGGTGGAACAGTTCTAAAATATAATGGCTTTCACTTGATTGAAATGAAGGTTAAATCAGCAATCACAGCAGACAAATATGGGTTTGATGGGGTTATTGATAAGGTGAAGTGTGTAAAGAATAAACTATTTCCACCGAACATTGAAGTTGAAATAGTGGGTTCATTTACATCTGGTTTTTCAAACTTCTGGACTAATTACAACTTCCTTGCAAACACCAAACGATTGACTACGGGTGCATGGAACTATTTAAAAAATATGCCAGAAAAGAAGTTCAGAACCAAGGATGCAGAGAATCTTTATGACACAGATGAAGCGTTCAAAGCGAAATTTGATGAATCGGTCAAAGAGGCAATTCAAACTGAAATTATAGACAAATACAATCCAGAAATTGTCTAAAAGTTTCTAACTAATACTTATTAACATTTAGAACAAAATATAAATTTGAATTACCAGTTTGCCGAAAAGGAGAAATAGATATGGCCAGTATGTCTGATATGTTGAGAAATTTTGTAAAAGATACTACAGAAAAAATTGTTGATAAACCAAGTGACGTTGACGTAAAGGCAACGGTCTCTACGAAAGCGATAATTATTCAGGTTCGAGTCCATGACAGAGATTGTGGAAAAATAATTGGCAGACGTGGTCGCACAATTGATGCGTTGAAGGTATTGTGTCTTGCGATCAAGAATACACAATTCCCTAACGATTCAAGACGTGTCATGTTAGAAGTGCTCGAAGATGAAAATACACAATTTAATTATAATCAATAAAGGGAGGATATTCCAAAATGTTATCTAAAGAATCTAAGATTAGAGTTCTGGAGAACTTCTATGCGCTTGACTATATATTCTTTGGGAAACCTCTGAAAAAGGTTGATAGTTGCTGCCCTCTAGTAAAAGAAGATTACCTTTCAATTAAAGGGGCTTTAATGTCAGTTTTTATCGAGATGACTAAAATGGTCGATCATAGTCCAGAGATTCTTGAAGAAAGAATGTCAACAAATCTTTTGCTTACTAACGCTAAGTTATATGCAAAAGAGGCAAGATCGTCTGCTAGCGCTGTTGTTAAAACTGAGAGAGCTCGTAATGACATTAAAAATGAACTCAAAGCATTAATCAAAGAAGGAGAAGATCATGACATTCCTGCTTTGATTGAAAATACAATAAGAGAAAAGGCATTTAGATTAGCTGTTGATAATGTATTGATCGCTAAAATGTTGAATGAATCAAAAAATATTAAGGCACTAAATGAGTGGTCAGGTAAAATAGTTGAAGACTCATACAAGATCCTTCGTGATAACTTATGTGAAACAGCGAATTTAATAATTGATAGTGATGAGTAATCTGAAAGATGACTATAGTAATTTACTCGATTATTTAAAAACACAAAAAGAAGCTTCTGAGGGTTATGCAATTAAAAGGCGTAAACCCTCAGAAGTTAAGAAAGAGCAGGTTGCTGCGGCAACTAAAAAACTTTTAGAAGATTCTCAGATTCACTCATACGTTCCACCGAGTCATAACAAAAAAGTTAAGAAATCAAAAGGTTTCAATGTCAAAGAGTTTGAAGACTCGATCAGATCGAAACTTATTAAAGATTTCAAAAAGATGCAAGGTTACGAGAGACCTTATATCTCGGTAGGTGAACTTTACACTTGTATGAGGCAGAATTATTATACAAGGTCTCGTTATTCTATTGATATAGAAAAACAGTTTAATTTCGCTTGGCTATATATGTTTCAACGGGTCGGTGACGAATTACACGCAGTTGTTCAGGATATATACGATTTTCAAGAAACAGAAAAGACAATTGTAAGCGAAAAGTATAAAACAAAGGGGCGGCTTGATGGGATTCGAGAGGGCTTCTTATTTGAGATTAAAAGCGTCGATCCTGATAAGTTTGAGTATGAGTATCAAAAAGAGCATTACTTTCAAGCCAATATTTATGCTCATATTTTAAACACTGAATACAATTATAAAATACATACTGTTGTGATTTTATATGTATTTAGAAATTTAAGACAAATCGTTCCTTTTGATCTCCCTGTAGATGCCTCCCTCGCAACATCCTTCCTTAAGCGCGCTCCAATTTTAAAAAATGCACTTGACAGAAAAGTTGTTCCAGATCCTGTTGGGTCTAACATCTCGCATTGTCAATGGTGTTCATATAAAAAATATTGTGAAAAAGACAAATGTATTGACATAATACAACCCTTTAACAGAGATAAGAAACAGAAAAAACCTGAAATACAAGAAGCGATTAAAACTCCGAAGAAAAAGAAAACAAAAGTTTCCGAGCCTCCACAGAAAAAGGGTGCATTTATTTTATAATTGGAGGAGCAAAAATGGCTATCACGCTATTTCCACTATTAGTATCAAATACCGTTTCAAAAAATGTTGTGCCAGGTGTTTGCAAAGTTCTGGAAAATTACATAATGGTATATGGATTGGAAGGAATATTAAGACAAGCAAGACAAACTCCCGGAAGACCTACTTACACAATCAGAAATCATAAAGTGCTCAAAAAAGTAAATGAGGATCATGAGATTACTGATGTTCTTTATAATGAAATATTAGAAGAACAAAGTAGAATGATGGGTCGAGAAAGACCAGGCAATAAAACACAAGGAAGAGCAAGCACCCCTTCTGGAAAATCATGGCAAGGACAAACACAAACCATGAATGTTCCGGATAAACTAGATGTTAATATCATCAAACCAAAAGAGAAAGAAAAAGATCATTCAGTCAGATTAGATGCCTTCAATATGGAATCAATAACTCTGGAACCAACATGGATGAAAATTGATCAAGTCAATAAAGAAGGAGTAAAAACCTCTGGAATTATTGGTATAAAAGTTGTTCCGTATGCAGTTAAATCTGATGCTAGTCTATCTCGTTTGTTAATGTATGATAAACAGGTTGGCAAACTTCAACGGTTGGCAATAATGACAGGCAGAAAAGTAACATCGGGTTTATATAATTTCTGGAAAAGACAATGGTTGAAACTTCCATTTACTTCATTGAATGATGTTGTTTCGGGAGATCCTCGTCAAGACATTTTATTGAAAAGAAGTATAATGCACTCTACTGAAATTCAAAATATATTTGCCCTTGCAAACCAAGCTGAATTGTCTGATGATTTTATATCATCTGCTAAAGGTGTAACGAAACTTCAAGGTATGGGTTGGGGAAGTCTTATTATTGCAGATGATGTAAACAGACGAGTAGCATTCTGTATGAAGGAATTGAAAGGTCTTTGCTCAATGATGCCTTATACAATGCTATATCAAACATTTTCA
>JAEORY010000373.1 GCA_016840645.1 Candidatus Borrarchaeota archaeon
ATCACAGAATGCCAAGTGGACGGGCTATCGGGTATTTCTCGATAATCTGCGACACACAGCCAAATGTAAAACGAAAGTTTCTCCCCCAGTAGGGAGTTAGGAGGACTCGCAGGAAGCCCCATCCGTCAGGGTGGGGTAGTTCACACAAATAAGAGATAAGGGATCTGATTATACTCAATCACGAGCAGAATTATTTAAGAAATTCTTGGCAAAAATTAGAGAGAAATTAGGTCTTTAGTAGTTTTAAATCAAGTTTCTAAATCGTAACCTACTTTTGATCAAAATGAGTATGAAGTATCGGACTCCCTCCAAGAATCCAGTTTAGATGACCCTTGCGACCACTGGGATGCGACGTATAGCGGCAATAAAACCCCAACTGAGGATCAGTGTTCCTAGGAACACGATCGATGCTTTCAGAATCGCCGGAAGCTGTATCTCCAGCAACCAGAATTGCAACCAAATTACAATAACATAATGAACAATATAAATTCCATAAGAGTTATTGCTCAGACTGTCGATAATACCTCTACGCTGTTTCGTGAACCGGAGGAAGATTGCGATGAACCCAAACACTGCCGCCGCACAGGTGAAGGTTAAGGCTATCCCATAGAATATCAATCCGGCGGGATTAACAAGAAAAATGAGCACCACAATGAATGAACCAAGACTCGCAACCATCCAGACCCACCCGCGTCTTGCAAACTTACTTTTAGAGTTGAACATTGTTTTGTTGAGTCCGTAGACACCGATTGTTGTACCCATTAGGAAATATACCAGGTAAAGTAATATGCGGCTTGTTTGAAAAACCATTGGCCCAATACCGGTCCAATGATCAAATCCGAAAAGGAGAAGCAAGGGCAAATATGCGACTGTTGAAATTCCAAATAGCACTCCAAAAAATGCTAAGGGACGGTTAAAAATGGAGGATACTCGTGAAATGATGTTGCCGCCCAAATGAGGTGCTATCCGGTATAATACGACAATAAGGATATTGAATGCTAGTAGCAACCACAGAAACCAGAGAGGACCTGCTGTACCGAAACCAGACCTTACCATGCTGAACCAAAAGTCAAAATAATTCGTATTTCCTCCATAAATTAGTTCCACCTGTAATTGTGCTGGGAAATATGCCAGGGGAATGAATAGGGAAAAACCAATAACGAACGGTATTCCGAGCCTAATAAACCTGTCACGTAGGAATATTCGGGGGCCCTTGCGTGAGATGCTTCCCCAGATGAAGAAACCGGAAATAAAAAACAGCAACGACATAAAATACGTATCGTTAAACAACGCTATCAGATCAAAACCAGACCAGTTCTGGCTGTCGACGACTGGACTTATGGTAGCTATAGGATTAGCAGGATTAATGTACGCGAACGTGGTGTAAGCAAGAACTGCGTGATGAAGTAGCACGAGGATGATAACGGATGTGCGGATAGAGTCGAAGCTGGCTATTCTTGTTGTGACTTTTGCGTTATCTGCTAGCGCATCTTCATTTTTGGATATTTTTTTATCCTTATCTTGATCCATAGAAATAGGATATTTACCATTGTTTAAAAAATTTAATATTGTACCATAATAGCTTTTCTGAATAGTTTCGGTGACCTCTCTCTCTTTATATTGTGTTGTCCTCTTATACCGCTAACCATTCTTAATCCTCCTCCACAAAAATGGCAGTGGGTTTTACTGAAAGCTGGGTTAGTTACTGAAATTTTACTGAAAAAACTTGGTTACTGAACTCTTACGTGGTCGTGCAAGTACTCCTTGCAATGTGGAGTTTATTAATGAACTGTAATATAAGGTATGCAGGAGCCATCGATTACCATGATCCAGACCGTCCTATTTAGAATCTATCCCGATCCTGTACAAGAACACAAACTCCATGAGATCTTTACTATTTATAATCGCGTGAAACGCATCGGCTATAACCTGTTGTTTCATGGCGAGGATTACATGGCAGAACGCTTCGGAGAGGGCAAGTCAATCCAGCAGTGTTTGATGAGTCTGTGTTATAACAACCCCTATGTCAATACCATCCTGATCGATAACAAGCAAAAACTAGATGCCCAAAAAGCATGGCTGGAAAAACGACGGAAACGCATGGAACAGCAGCTTCAGGTCATTACCAAGAAAATCGACCGCATCAAGGAACAGGATACGCGTGACCGGCGATTACAAGGTTTGTACGCCCGCAGATCATCGATCACGGCTCAATTACAGCATTTGCAGTTGGAACCCGTAGTCTTCGGCACTAAAAAATTGTTCAGGGACAGGGTACGCGGTACCATAAGTAGGGAAGAGTTCAAGATACGGCGGGATTCCTCCTTCTGTTGCATCGGGAAGAAACAACATGGAGTGAAAAACCTGAATATTAAGATATTGCCTGATAAGACGGTCAAGATACGCACCTTTTCCAAACACAAGGGGCGCAAATGGCTGATCATCCCCATGTCCGTCAATGAGGTGCAGGAAAAGTGGTTTCAGGAAATTCTTAATGCCGACAAATACACGGTGACCATAAAGAGAAAGTTAGTTAAGGGTAAAGTCCGATACTTTGCCCATGTGTCGTATGAGTTCTCAGAACCGCCATCGTATTATGGTTACGAAGATGGTGCCATCGGTTTAGATTTTAACTATGATTTTGTAGCATTAACCAATATGGATAAAAACGGCACACTGCTCTCCTATCATAGCATCTCGTTCGGCAACCTTCACAGTTATCGAAAAAATAAACGACATGATTACATCTCCTATAAGATGTATAAGGTCGTCAATTATTGTATCAATAAAGGTAAAGGTATCGTGGTCGAAGACTTACAGCTCGACCAAGAGTTTTCCTATAATAAAAAACGTAACCGAAAATTAAGTAACTTGAAGACCACCGCCCTAGAATTATTAGAGAGAAAGTGCAAAAAACGCGGTGTCTCCTTCCGAAAGGTATTTCCCGGCTATACCTCCCTTATCGGGAAATATAAGTATTCACGATTACATAATTTGTCCACACATCATCTCGCAAGTTATGTAATAGCTCGAAGAGGCTTGGGTTTCACGGAAGTACTTCCAACCGTCTACCATTGGGTGCTCTCACACGTCGAGGAGTTCATAGAACCTCGTGTGAAACAGGGTAGTCCTTACCGTAGCTGGTCGATGATCCATGACCTGTTCAAGCACAGCGGGATAACCTCCTGCAAGACTGTCGAACTACTGAAAAAAACAGTTGTGATGAGGCATGTCTTGCACTCGGTGACGAGCGCACAGCCCGATAACCTTAGGGCTGGTCTTTCCCTTTTTAACGGAAAGATTGATGATTATCATAAAATCTGGAAGTCTAACGACCATTCCGCTATTTTGTAAATAATCGTAAGGTTGTGAAGATGAGAAAACCTAAAAATCAAAACCCCTATAACACGTTGAATTCACTACTGTAAAACAAGGTGTTCTAAAGTTTGCCAAAGAATGAAATTGTAGTAGTCGGAGCCAGGATGCACAATCTCAAGGATATCACAGTTAGGATACCCAGAGATAAGTTTGTGGTCATTACTGGGATCTCTGGTAGTGGCAAATCTTCTCTAGCTTTCGATACAATCTTCGCCGAAGGTCAACGTCGGTATATTGAATCTCTAAGCTCGTATGCTCGCCAGTTTCTTGGACAAATGGATAAACCAGATGTAGATCACATTGATGGTCTTTCACCTGCGATTTCGATTGAACAACGTCCAGCATCAGCAAATCCTCGTAGCACTGTAGGCACTGTAACTGAAATTTATGATTATTTAAGGCTCTTATTCGCCAGAATAGGTATCCCACACTGCCCAAAATGTGGAAAACTAATTGAAAAACAAACGTATTCCCAAATGGTGCAACACGTTCTAAAACTTCCTAAAGAAACAAAGATCTTAGTCCTCACTCCTATCGTCAGTGGCAGAAAAGGAACTCACGAAAAAGTATTTAAGAATGCGAAAAAAGAAGGTTTCGTGAGAGTACGTGTTGATGGAGAAATTCTTTCATTGGACGAAGACATAAAACTAGATAAGAACAAAAAGCATTCGATTGAGATTGTTGTAGATCGCCTTGTTCTGAAACCTGGCATACGCAAACGCCTTGCTGATTCAGTCGAAACAGCGCTTAAAATGTCAGGTGGCACGTTGTTGATCCATAATGTAGAAACTAAGGAAACTATCCCGTATAGCGAAGACTTAGCGTGTCCTAGGTGTAATTTGAGTTTTCCTGAAATTCTAACTCCCAGAATGTTTTCATTCAATTCTCCCTATGGTGCATGTCCTGAATGCGACGGACTCGGCTTCAAAATGGAAATTGATCCTGATTTGGTTATTCCTGATAAAACCAAATCCATTATGGGAGAAGGAATTCATGGCCCAGTAGCGGCCTCAAATGAAAACTCCTATACAGTACAAATGATGAACTCAATTGGAGACAAATATGGGTTTGAACTAGATACACCGTTTAAGGATTTCTCCGAAACACAACTTCATGTTTTGCTTTACGGCACAAAAGGTCGAAAAGTTAAGTTTAAAGTTTCGAGATATGATCGTGAGGTAGAATGGAATGGCATGTGGGAAGGGATCATCAATAATCTGGAAAGAAGATATAGAGAAACACGATCTGATTGGATGAGGGAAGAAATTGAGAAATACATGAATACCGCAGCATGCCCAGTGTGTAATGGCA
>JAEORY010000008.1 GCA_016840645.1 Candidatus Borrarchaeota archaeon
AGGTTCCCGAATTTCATTTAACTTCAATATTAGTTTTTATTATATTGCTCACAATATTCTCGATATTTAGAATAAAGCGTGTATTATATCAAATTGAAAAATAGGATCGGACGATATAGCGCGCGCTCAGCTTCAAACCTGACCCTAACCGTCCGATATACTGTACTGACTGTCATAACCGTCGTCGTCTAGCAAAACTCAAACTGAAACTGGATAAAGCCTTAATAAACTAAATGCGGATCCACTTCTAATCACTTTTTTTCCTAAAAATATGTGAGGTGAATTGTATGAGTGAGCCTAAGTTTAAACGTCAAATGTTTAAGATCAAATGTTCTGATTGTGGTAAAGATTCTGAAGTACCGTTTGAGCCTTCAGGCGACCGTCCAGTATATTGTCGAGAATGTTACCAGAAACGCAGAAGATATTAGAAAATTTGAGGATCCTAAATCTGGAGCCTACTCTCAACTTGTTTTTACTATTTTGAAATCTTATCCTAAACATAGTTTAATTTTGGATGCTCTCACCAGCTAATACACACACACTAGAGAAAAAAACGGAACAATCTAATGGTTCAAATTACGGTGCTCTCATCAAGTAGGAGGGGACATGAATGACGCTTTTTTCATTTTATAACTTCAATCTAACTATTTTGTTGGGCATGCTAGTTCCTCTGAAAGCATGAGTTGTGTCAAGCATTCGGGGTATTTGCGAAAGACCTCACAGATTTTTTTAGCTTCTCCATAAGTTTTGCATGAATTCATGCCACGCCGGTAGATTTCACAGAGTGCTGCGTGTATTTCTTTGATTTGTGGATCCGACCTGTAAGTCATTACATCTTTATCACCTAGTTCTTTAATCCGTTCATTCACCTTTATGCATAATTCTTCTAAATTCTTGTTTAGGTCATTTATTTCGAATTCCATTTTATTAGAATCTCCAGTTTGGATTTCTGGTTTATTGTCTTTTTAAAGATTTAGTATCGTTCATACTGGACGACCTCTGATAATAATCCCAAACCAGATTGCCCTTCTTTTCTTCCATTAGAATCTATACTATACAAACAACATCAGCCTAATGGGTCAATTTTCAATGCTCTCACCAGCTATAGCACACACACACGAAATAAACACCTAGCAATCGCTTGTGTGTTAAACATAAATTTAAATATCAACTGTAAAGTACGGTTGATTAGATGATCAAAATGATTAAACTTCGTTTTATTTTGCCCATATTGTTTTCATTGATCATTCTGGTCGGATTAATTTCACCGGCTTTTGCTCAAACACCTAGGATTACCATAGAACCTCAGATAACCAGTATAGAGGTTGGTGACTATTTTGAGGTAAAGGTGTGGATTAGGGATCTTTCATCAAGTAATCCGATGGTTAATTTTAAATTCATTATTACTTGGGATCCATCACTGATACAGTTTAATGGACATTCTGTGAACGCATTACCTGATTGGGGTATAGCTGTTGCTTCAGGTGTAACGAATGATGGGTTAGGTTATTTTGTTGTAGATGGTGATGCGTCTTCATCGGCGCATGCAACATCTTCAGATAGGTATTGGGAGACGTTTTCGTTTGAATGTCTAGGCCCTGGATCGCGACCACTGAACCTTCCCTCTACAATAACTGATGAAGATGGCTTCACAACATATGATATGAGTATCATTGGTACTGCTACACCATACCAGGTTGTTACCACAGTAAAAGGAGCTGTTAATCAATATGAGCTTGCACCTGTTGGTGGAGTAGCTTATACAGTTAACAAACTTGAGATATTAACCCCCTACATCGCATTAGCAGGATTGATTGCAGCCTTATCGACAATTTACGTTATCAAGAGACGTAAAGACTAACTTCTTTTCCATTTTTTCCTATTCTTATTTTCACTTTATTTTGTGTGTGTGTGTGCTCACCAGCTAAGGACACACACAATATAGGAAAAAGAAGATGGTGGTTGGTTATTCTTTCTTGTAGAGGATTCCAATTAGAGAACCATATACAATAAAAATGGAAAAGAAGTAAGTCAAAAGCAATGGAATAAGAATCATACGCTTTTTTGACTTTTTCATCCAGTGATTCCCTTGAACTTTTGAGTGTTTTCAAAAGTGAGTTCATTTGTAATCTATCAAAACTAAAGTGCACACTATGAAATCTGTTCAAAATTTATTAGCAGCAATTTCGTTGGTTGATTTGAGGAAAAGCTATGCCTAGTGAAGTTGGAGATCAAGTCACAATACACTACACAGTGAAAGTAATGAATGGACAAGTCTTAGAAAGTACAAAAGGAAAAGAGCCAGCAACAATCCAAGTCGGTTCACAAAAAATTCAAGGTTTGAATGAAATCCTTTTAGGAGTCGAAAAAGGGGAAAGAAAAACGGTCATGATCCCTCCAAACAAAGCGTTCGGTGAGAAAAAAGAAGAGCTAGTTCACGAAATTCCCAGAAACATCATTAAAGAAGACGTGAAAAGTGCGGAGGGGAAAATACTGGAGTTAAAATTAAAAGATAGAGGTCAGCGTCTAGCTACTATCCAAGAAGTAAAGGAAGATACAATCGTTGTGGATCTTAATAATCCACTAGCAGGTAAAACATTAACTCTCGACATTGAAGTCCTTGACATTAAATAAACTGAGGATATACTAGCGCCCGTGCTAAACCAAGTCAGAGTATTATAAGAAAAACTCACACGCCTTTTATTTTATCTTGCGAGCGTAGCGAGCTTTTCTTTTCATGTGTGTGTGAGTTTTAGCGCGCGCGCGCGTAACCCAGACGCAACCTCCACCAGTCGGAGGAGTAGTTACTGCAGCAAACAAGCTTACAATTATTGCACCATACCTGGTCTTGGCTGGAATAGTCGCGGTTACATCAGCAATCTACATCAAGAAACGTAGCACTCGCGCTCATTTTACGTAATTCTTTATTTTTTACTTTAAATAGTGAGTTACGGCTCGATTATCGTCAATTCTTTAAGATTTCACATATTACTAACCATACTTTTAGATCAACGTAAAGTATTACGTCAAAAGGTTAACTAATCAAAAAAGTATGTACATAAGTTCAAAGTATCAAAATACGAAATTATCG
This sequence comes from Candidatus Borrarchaeota archaeon, assembly GCA_016840645.1. The sequence goes on from JAEORY010000008.1 coordinate 3,092, forward strand.
AGATGAATTAAATGTCTGTTAACAAAACCACAATCTCAATTATAAAAGCTGATGTTGGAGGATTCACGGGTCATCATGTTGTACATCCGAAACAGATAGAATGTGCAAATCAAGAAATGGAAAAAGCAAAGGCCAACGGTTTGGTTGAAGCTTTTCATGTTACATATGTTGGGGACGATCTTGAACTAATAATTGGTCATAAAAAAGGGGAAAATGACAAAAGCATTCATGAACTAGGATGGAATGTTCTGAGTGACGTTACTGAGAAAGTCTCGAAACCCTTGAAGCTTTATGGTGCAGGCCAAGATTTGCTGGCTGATGCATTCTCTGGCAACGTAAAGGGAATGGGTCCTGGCGTGGCAGAATTAGAGTTTGAGGAGAGAAAAAGCGATCCCATCCTGATCTTTATGGCGGATAAATGTGCTCCAGGAGCTTGGAATCTTCCTTTATACAAAATTTTTGCAGATCCTTTCAACACAGCTGGACTTGTTATCGACATTAACCTTCACAATGGGTTCATATTTGAAGTTCTGGACACACGTGATGGAATGATTGTAAAATTGAAAGCGCCAGAGGAATCATATGATCTATTGGCTTTGATTGGGGATCCAAATAGGTATGTCATTTCAAAAATTTATAGGTCTGATGGAATGCCTGCTGCAGCAGCAAGCACAACTAAGCTTTCGTTGATTGCTGGGAGATATGTAGGAAAAGATGATCCTGTGTGTATCATTAGAGCACAAGGTGGTCTGCCAGCAGTTGGAGAGGTGTTAGAGACTTTCGCTTTTCCACATCTTGTGGCAGGATGGATGAGAGGATCGCATAATGGACCGTTAATGCCTGTAAGCGTTTCAGAATCTCAAAACAAATGCACTAGATTTGATGGACCACCTAGAGTTGTGGGATTAGGATTCCAAGTATGTAATGCTAAACTCATAGGACCTACTGATATGTTCAATGATCCCGCATTTGACAGAGCAAGATCAGTAGCCGGCGAAATAGCTGATTATATGCGATTACATGGTCCTTTCATGCCACATAGACTCAGTTCTGAAGAAATGGAATATACTACATTGCCTGAAGTACTTGATAAACTAAAAGACAGATTCCAGAAGTCAGAATAGGAAAAACAATATAGTTCGAAATCAAACAATTTATGTTCAACATGAAAAAAAGAGTTGGCATAAACGGGTTCGGGAGAATAGGACGTAATTTCTATCGAGCCTCTCTGCGAGACAAAGAATTCCAAGATCAATTCGACATAGTCGCAGTAAATGATATAACGGATTCTCGAACGTTAGCACATTTACTGAAATACGATTCAGTATTAGGGAAACTAAATAATACGATAGAAGTTGAAGAAAATTTTTTCAAAGTAGATGGCAAAAGAATTGAAGTCCTTCGAGAAAGAAATCCATCAAGTCTACCATGGAAAGATCTAAACGTTGAATATGTTCTTGAGGCAACTGGACTTTTTACACATCGTGATGATGCAGCTAAACATATTGATTCTGGAGCCAAAAAAGTAGTTATAACAGCGCCGGCAAAAAAGCCTGACGTAATGATTGTACTAGGAGTTAATCATGAAGATTATGATCCAGTTAATCACGAAATAATCTCTATGGCATCTTGTACTACAAATTGCATAGCTCCAATGGTAAAAGTTCTGAATGATACATTTGGTATTGAGTATGGATTAATGTCCACATGTCACGCTTATACAAATGACCAAAGACTGCTAGATCTTCCGCATAGGGATCTTCGAAGAGCTAGAGCAGCATGTCTATCCATAATACCTACAACTACTGGTGCAGCTAAAGCAGTAGGAAAAGTGATTCCAGAAATGGAAGGCAAAATGGATGGTGTTGCATTAAGAGTCCCTGTTCCAGACGGTTCTATAATTGATTTCGTAGCTCAACTAAAAAAAGACGTTACAGTGGAAGAAATAAATTCTGCTTTAAAGAAAGCTTCCGAAACAACTTTGAAAGGTATTCTCGATTATACTGAAGAACCTTTTGTTTCATCAGATATTGTTGGAAATTTCAATTCCTCAGTAATTGACGGATTAAGCACTATGGTAATCGGAAAGAGATTTGCAAAAGTCTTTGCTTGGTATGATAACGAGTGGGCTTTTTCATGTCGCCTAGTGGATCTAATAAAATACATTGACATAAAGGATTCAAACCAATAAGAATATTATATCTATGAAAAAATTTCAGCTAGTTAACTAACTCTCACCTTTCACTATCACTCTATTCTGTTCTTGATATGGGATCCGTTGTAGGTTCCAAATTTAAACCAAAATTTATTATTTAACTTAACATTGTAATGTATTCATCAGTGTCTGAAAGATTTCCTCGATCAAAAACTCCAGAGATTAACGCTTTCTTTTTTTTTAGTCTCAGACACTGACTTTTTCTTTCTAGTATCCTTTACTCTTATCATAGCATGCTCTGCAATAGCAGTGTGGGTCTTCTGTTGGAATAAAAGGAACAGTATCTTTTTTTTACTACAATCACTCAATGTTATTTCATGTATTCTGATCACTCAACTCACCTCGTAATATTATTGTTTTAAAAAGTAGAGTCGAAGCAGGATCCGAACTCATAAAATATTGGTATCTAAATTAGGATCCGTTAACAATTATCTCTGAAACCACGGACTAGAATTTTATTTTTATTCTCCCATAAAATTTGTGATGGTATTTCCGATAGAATCACGGCTGCAGCTGGATACTGGCTGTGACGTTTCAAAGCTTAAGTATCGTACCATATTGATGTTGAGACTGATGCGAATGCTGGTAGGTTAGATTTCTGGTCGTGGTTGCATTCTTATTTCTGCCATGTACTTTTCTGGTTTAGTAAGTGGTCTGCTATCGGCATATTATCTTGCATTGAAGTGTTTTGGAAAACGTTGCATGTATGGATAGTGTGATCTTAGACTACACATACCACTACGATGTCATTAACGTTTGATCCTGTTGGTCCTGTAATGATTAGATCGCCAATTTTCGAAAAGAAGTTATACGAATCATTATCCTTAAGCATCTTTTTATGGTTAAGACCAAACTTTTGAGCTCTTAAAAGAGACTTACCATCAACCATTGCTCCCGCCGCATCTGTTGGACCATCGATCCCATCTGTTCCAATTGAAGCGATTGCAACACCTTCCATCTTAGCGATTTTTGATGAAGCGCTAAGTACAATTTCTTGATTTCTTCCTCCCAGTCCTTTCCCTTTTACCGTGACTGTCGTTTCTCCGCCGACAATAACTGCTGCAGGTCGTGCAATAGGATTTCCAGAATTAAATATTTCTTTGGCAATTGCACCCAAAAAAATACCAATATCTTTTGCTTCACCTTCCATGTGTGAAGTTAGAAAAAGAGTATTGAATCCAAGTTCTGTAAGTTTCTTTTTAGCGGCAAGACATGCTAATCTATTGTTCCCAAGTACTATGTTGTGTACATTGTCAAATATGGGATCATCTGATTTTGGTGTTTCAGGTATTTTACCATCAAGACCAAGTTCAAGAATTTTCTTAATTGATTCTGGAATTTCTTTAGATAATTTGTATTTCTCAAAAATGTCAGCTACATCTTGGTATGTTGTTTGATCAGGAGCTGTGGGGCCTGAAGATATTGTATCTAAAGGATCTCCTACAACATCAGAAAGAATCAAACTTACTAACGTTGCAGGTTGTGCTTTCTTGGCAAGCCAACCACCTTTAAAGTCGGATAAATGTTTTCTCACAGCATTTAATTCGTTAATATTCGCACCACTACGTAGCAATAATTGAGTTACAGTCTGTTTATCCTTGAGGGTTATACCTTCCTTCGGTAGTGCCATCATGGCTGAACCTCCTCCAGATATCAAGCAAATAATGAGGTCATCTTTACAAGTATTCTTAGCAAGTTCAAGCATTTTTTTTGCGCCTGACATTCCATTTTCTGTTGGAATTGGATGTCCAGCTTCATTCAGAAAGATCTTTTTTGTAGGGTAATTTACTGATGTCTCGGTCAGAATATTTACCATGCCATGAGTTATTCTATCGCCTAACAAATTTTCAAGGGCCTGAGTCATTGGGCCGCTTGCTTTTCCCCCACCGATTACAATTATTTTTTTAAATTTGTTCAGATCGAACTGTTTTGAACCAATCGACAGCGTCGAGTCTGATACAGAAACATTATCGATAATCAATTGGTATGGGTTTGATGATGTTAATGCAGACTCTAATGCCATTAAAATGGCGTCTCTAACTTTGCGATCAGTTGATGTTGTGGAGTTTTCAAGAATTTTATTTTTATTCCTGATATGAGACATCAGTTTCTTCCATCTATATTATATTAAACCATTTTTGTTTCAGAAAGCTGACGTATTTTCATGACATCAGGATTTACAAGTTGTGGAGGCTGCTCTCCCTTGAACACATCAAGCAAATTCTCTGTAGCCATTTTAGCCATACCATATCTGGACTCACGTGTTGCACTGGCAATATGAGGAGCGATAGTTACATTATCAATTTCCATTAGTTGATTGTCTAAATCAATTGGTTCCTTCTCAAATACATCTAATCCCGCTCCAGCGATAGTTCGATTTCTCAGAGCAGAAATGAGTGCATCTTCATCAACAACTGGACCACGTGAAGTATTAATTAAATGGGCGGTAGGTTTCATCATTTTAAATTCGTTATGACTGATGAGATTCTTAGTTTCTGGAGTTAATGGCACATGAACAGATATGAAATCAGATTCCTTCAGAAGCGTTTCTAAAGGCACATATTCTATACCAAGATTTTCTTCCTTTTCTTTTGGTGCACGTATAACATCATAATAGATTAATTTCATCTTGAAACCTTTTGATCGCTCTGCCACACCTGTCCCTATCCTTCCCAACCCAATTATGCCTAAAGTTCTACCGTAAATTTCAGATCCCAAAAACATTGATAACCCCCATGGAATCTTCCATTTTTTATCTCGAACATACTTGTCAGCTTCAGAAATTCGTCTAGCAGAGGACATAATCAAAGCCCATGCAAAATCAGCAGTTGCATTTGTCAATATCCCTGGAGTATTAGTCACATAGATTCCTTTCTCGGTAGCTTCTGAAACATCAATGTGATTGAAGCCAACACTTATTGAGCTAATAACTTTCAGGTTAGAACTACAAGAAATAATTTCTTTATCGATTTTTTCCATTAATGAGCATAGCAATCCATCTTTATCTCTTATCCGCTTAATGATTTCTTCTTTAGAAGGCGACGTCTCTTTATCGTTAATTTCAACATCACAGATTGATCTTAGAAGATTCAATTCTTCCTCTGGGATCTTTAATGTCACATACACTTTTGGACGACTCAATGCTTACACCTTCAGGTACTTTCTAGTAGGTTCTCTGATATTATTAAGAGTAATCTAGGAATTGTTTAGAAAATCTAGTTTTTTTGAATGAAATATTGGCTACAAATCATCAGCAGTTAGGTTTATATTAACTCGTGAAATCCACTTTTGATAAAAATTTATGATTTGGTGAATGAACTTGATAATTACTGAATCCTGCGTAGGATGCACAAGATGTGTACCGTATTGTCCTTCTGGTGCCATATCTCTAGGTAAAGACAGAAAAGCCCACATAGATCGACATAAATGCATAGAATGTGCCGTATGTTTCAACAATGCGGGCTGTCCTGTTAATGCTTTTAAGATGGAAGAATTAGAGTTTCCACGTTCTGTTCGAGAAGTTTTTGCTACAGTCTACAAAGCGCACAAAGATACCAATGTTCCAGGTAGAGGTACTGAAGAGATGAAAACCAATGATGTAACTGGCAGATTCAGACCAGGAATGGTAGGCTTCTCCGTGGACATGGGTCGACCAGGCGTTGGTTTAGAACTCAAAGACGCTGAGAAACTATGTATGGCATTAGCGAAACATGGCGTAGAATTTGAACCTCTAAATCCTTTGACAAGTCTAATGTCCGATAAGAAAACTGGTAAACTTCGTGACGATGTTTTAGGAGAGAGGATTCACTCATGTATACCAGAATTCGTTATCAATGAAGAAAAATTTCCAGAAGTTCTAGAAGCACTTCAACAAGTATCAAAAGAGATAAACACCGTTTTCAGCTTGGGTCTCTGTGTAAAAATTAACGAAGATGGATCCGTTCCAATAATGAAATACTTGGATGACCACAAAATACCATATTACCCTGGCGGAAAAACTAACATCGGTATAGGAGTCCCATTAGCACAATTATGAGGTGACTAAAAATGACTCATACTCTTCACAGATCTGGAACAAAAGAATCTCTGTCAAGAGATTATCCAATACTAGTGATAGCAGCACAATCAGTAAATGCAAAGGATTCAGGACCTCAATTTAAGAAAGCTCTTGAGATAATTTTGAAACATAACCCAGTTAACGTAGGAGATATGCGAACAGGCAATTATTTCAGGAAAGGTTTGAAACCCGTTCTCAATAATACTAGGGATAATTCAATAGCACATGGTGTTTTCACAAATAAGAAAGACTTAGAGGAATGTCTTAAGGAGCTTGCTGAAGCAAAACTCGGACCATCAGTAGTTGCAACAGGTTTATTATCAGAAGTGTGGGATTCCCTGAAAAAAATTGGCTTAAAACCACATTCTGTAAACATATCCTTGGGCGTATGGGGCAAGAAAGAATTACTTCCAGATCAAGAAATTCTTGACATAACAACAATGTGCGGACACCATTGTGTTTCACCATTACTTGTCAAAAAAATGGTCAGTGACATAAAAAGAGATAAAATATCGATTGAAGAAGCATCTCGTGAACTAGCAAAACCATGTGTATGTGGAGTATTCAACACACTAAGAGCAGAGACTCTTTTGGAGAAGATACTAAATAAATCTTAAAACTAGCGTGACTGAAAAATAATTCTGAATTACCTCAAATAGTTAGAAACACATCCTAACCATTATGATCTTGGAATGGAGAGTTAAGATAATTGGGAAAAGTTAAAGTCAAATTTTTTTCCCATTTAAGATACGTCGTAGGGATAAAAGAAACTGAGATGGAAATAGGAGATGAAGAAACTTTGTTAAAACTAATTGAGAGATTAGAAAAAAAATTTGGAGCTGATTTCAAAGAGAGAATAAAAGATAAAGAAACTGGATTGTTTTCACCATTTCTGATAATGGTAGGAAAAGATGAAATAAGTAGTGTGCATGGAGATTTGAATCATAAAATAACAAATGGAGACGTTGTGTCTCTGTTAGATCCAGTGGGAGGCGGTTAATAAAATGAAAGAATTGAGCATATACGTAAGTGAATTCTTACACCTGGTGAAATGTAAGACTAACAATTTTTTCATTTTTAAGTAGAAAAACATAAAACTGTAATAATTACAATCTTGTATAACTTTAGGAGTTTAGATGATATGTGCGCAATGTTAGTTTATTTGGCAGATAGATGCACTGGTTGTAGAACATGTGAACTAGCATGTAGTATGGTTCATGATAGCGTATTCAATCCTGCCAAATCTCGAATTAGAGTTCAATTAGAAGGAGTTCCTGAATTATTCACTGTTAATGTTTGCAAAAGTTGCGGAAAACCTCCTTGCGAAGAAGCTTGTCCCACTGATCCTAAATCAATATATCGAGATGAAAAAGTTGGCGGAGGAATGATTATCAATGAAGATACATGCATCAAATGTGGAAAATGTGTAGAAGCTTGTCCTTTTGCAGCTATTTCATGGCATCCAGATACAAATCTTCCCCTTGTTTGCGATGTTTGCGGTGGAGACCCTGAATGTGCAAAGTTCTGTGCTTCTAAGGCTTTAATGGTTGGAGGAAAACAAGTTTTGTCTGAAGAAAAGAGGAAAGATTATAGTGATAAACAAATAAATAAAGAGCGTCAAAAATTTTCATAAATAATAAGACTAAAAAAATGTTAGATCAAAAATATTCCAGATAAAATGAGAAAAATACTATTGAAATAATGTGTAACATTAATGGAGAAGTTATTAAAAATGTTTGAATATGGTGGATACGCCGGTAAATTTTTACGATTAAATCTCGAAGATAAAAAAGCTCAAACCACCCCCCTTACAAAAGAAATGGCAAAAATGTTTGTTGGTGGAAATGGATTTGCTGCAAAGCTGCTTTATGATGAATTAGAACCTGGAATAGATCCTCTTGGGCCAAAAAACAAAGTAATTTTTGCTGTGGGACCTGTTGAAGGAACTATCATTCCAACCAGTCAAATGGGAGTTTTTACAAAATCTCCACTTACAAACTATTTCGTTGATGGTTATGGTGGTGGATATCTCTCAAATGAATTAAAATTTGCCGGATACGACGGCATAATAGTTGAAGGCAATTCTAAAAATCCAATATATGTTTCGATACACGATGATGATGTAGAATTTAAAGACGCATCACATTTATGGGGCAAAGATGTTTTTGAGACTCAAAAAATATTGAAAAGTGATCTAAATAATCAGAGCACTCAGATAGCATGTATAGGTCCTTCGGCTGAACTGCTTGTTAAAATATCTACTGTATTTTGGGGCGAGTCATCCGCTGGACGAGGGGGAGTCGGTACTGTTCTTGGATCAAAGAAATTAAAGGCAATTACAGTAACTGGCACAAAAGATGTAAAAGTTCCTGATGTTGAAAAGGTAAGGGAATATGTTAAAACCCTTTATGAAAAAATCACGAGTAATGCAGGAACTGGAAAAGCTCTTCCGACATTAGGGACGCCTGCTGTAACAACAGCTCAAAATCAGTTAGGAATGCTTGGCACAAGAAACTGGCAGACTGAAGTATTCGAAGATATCGAAAAAATTAGTGGAACTCGTATGCGTGAAGATCTGGTAGTCAAGGATAGAGGTTGTTTTTCATGTCCTATAAGATGCAAAAAATATTCGTACATTTCAAAAGGCCCATATAAAGGCATTTTTACTCAAGGACCACAATACGAGACAATATGGTCACTTGGATCTAATTGTGGCGTATCTTCATTAGAGGCAATAACCAAGGCTAATCAGTTATGTAATGAATTTGGAATGGACACCGTATCTGCTGGAATGATAGTCTCTTTTGCTATGGAATGTTATGAAAGAGGGATACTGAAAAAAGATGATGTAAATGGACTAGAGCTTAGGTTTGGTAACGAAACTTCTATGATTGAATTAATAGAAAAAATAGGAAAACGAGAAGGCATTGGGGATTTACTAGCTGAAGGAGTTGTTATTGCTTCACGAAAGATAGGCAAGGGTTCCGAGAAATATGCAATTGCACAAAAAGGATTAGAACTAGCTGGGCACTCTCCTAGAGCCATGAAAGGATTCGCACTTGGTCAAGCAACATCTACGAGGGGAGGCAGCCATCAAGACGGCAGGCCTACTGCGGAGAGAGTGGGGGTATCACCAACTGACAGAAAAACAACAGAAAGAAAAGCTGAATATGCGATAGGTACTCAACGAATTACAACTCTGCAAGATTCCATGATAATCTGTAGAATGCTTGAGGGAATATATGGATTGTTAGAAGTTAAAGATGAATATCTCAATACAATCAACATAGTCACTGGAATGGATCTTAATCTTAAGGAACTCATCGACTGCACCGATCGTATTATCAATTTGGAAAGAGCATTTAACTGCAGAGAGGGCCTAAGAAGAGAACATGATGTTTTAGCTGAGAGGTTTATGACAGAACCTATTCCAGAAGGCCCCTCAAAAGGACTATATTGTCCAAAGGAAGAGTTGGAACCAATGAAAGATGAATATTACGACCTTATGGGATGGGATAAAAAGACAGGGATTCCATCAAGAGATACTCTGAAAAGATTAGGTCTTAACAAACAAGCTGAAGATCTTTACAAGTAGGAGAGGTTTTATCGCTCCCTCTCTCAATCGTTGGCAATATGATAATGAGGCAAATGCAGTGGAAACGGACGCGATTTCTAGCGTCCAATTCTAGTGCCACTATATTCTCTTTTTTTAAAAAAAAATCGATTTTTATAACATCACTTGCGCTGTTCATATGTGCATTAGCAATTCGTTTTATGAATTTTGATACTCCCACAGCTTTTATGGTAGACGAGGTCTACTATGCGCCTGCTGCAAATGCTTTACTAAATTTTGAAGCGGATCCAAATTATGTTCATCCACCTTTAGGGAAATTGATTATAGCAATAGGGATCGAATTTTTCGGCTACAATTCTTTTGGATGGAGAATAGCTGCTGTAATTGCTGGTAGCATAATGGTTCCATCACTATACCTTTTTGGAAAGAAGGTATTTGATAATCCAACTGCGATAATGGCTTCGATTCTTCTAATTTTTGATCCCATGGTACATGTAATGTCAAGAATAGCCATGTTAGATGTTTTTTTAGCTCTGTTTGTAATCTTAGCATTTTTAGCATTAGCATATAACAAATATTCTATCTCTGCTATCGCTTTGGGTTTGGCTTGCGGTGTAAAGTTATCAGGGGCTTTTGCAGTTATCGCAATAATTGCATATCTAATTTATTCAAAAAAAATCAATAAAATTATCAAAATTATCACCATAGCAATAGGAGTCTTTCTGCTATGTCTACTTCCTGCTATAATTCATGATCCTTCATCATTCGTAGGAACATTCATGTTCTCTTTTAATTGGCATCTAACATTAGATTCCCCTCACTCATCTGCCGCCTTACCTTTCGGATGGTTAATCAATAATGTACCATTCCCAATACATTCAGACGCAGTAGAAAAAATTTCGGCTATTGCTAATCCATTCATATATCCTATCGCCATACCTGTCTCTATATACTTGATTTATGATTGTATGCGTAAAAAAAACTGTAAATCCGAGCTACTTCCAGTTTTCTGGTTTGTTTTCGTTTATGGTTTATTCCTAATACTTCCAAGAAAAACTCAATTCATATTCTATCTTTTACCCTCAATTCCAGCTATTTTACTTCTATTTTCATACGGAATTTTACTCATATTGCACGAGATTTCAAAATAGCTTTATTCTTGATTGTAACTCAAGATGAGGAAATAAAAATGAGAGATTGTGTATGACAATAACCTTCAAAGAATTTGAGAAATTAGACCTCCGAGTAGGTAGAGTGATCCAATCCGAGAGAATTGAAGGCAGTAAGAAACTTTTCAGATTGAAAGTCAATTTGGGCTCTTCTCAAAACCAAATTGTAGCTGGTGGAGGGGAAACTTACGATGCTAACTATTTTATTAATAAAAATTTTATCGTCTTAACAAATCTCGACCCTAAAGTTATAGCTGGAACTGAATCTAAGGGGATGCTTCTTGCAGCAGATGACAAAGGTAAACCTATTTGGTTGAATGTGCCTGATGAAGTTCCTGTAGGAACAAAAGTGCTATGATAAATCAAGTATCATGATTGTTTTAGAGGTCTGGAGAAACATAGAATTGAAAAATTCAATACATGTCTTCTTTTTTAGTATTCTATTAATTCTTTTAGTAATAGGTAGTAACTTGAATTATGCATCAGGATCAAGTCTAGAAGTAGAAATTGATGATAAAGAAGTAAAAATTCAGATCGAGTCTATACTTTACCAAAACCTAACTAAATTCCCAGAAACGGATACTAACATTTCAGGTTCTGAACTTAACATAGCTAAATCCGCTTTTGAAGATGCTTTGAATGTTCAGGCGCGAAAGCCTTTGAATGTTTTATCTCTTTCTATTTATGTAAAATCGAATGATTCTTGGCTTAATATCAGCACCATTTTCGAATTAGATGGTGTTTCATATTCAGAGAATGAAGTTACATCGATAGATTTGAGTTGGATACCATTTAAAGTAATTTCTGATCTCAAAGTTGGAAATCTAAGTTACAATCTTGTTGGTGAAGAATATCTTCGGCCTGCGATTTATGAGTTATCTAATCAGTCTGGTGTAAACTTTTTCTCACCTTTCTATACGCCTATAACAACTCCAATGGCAATGAACATTGCAGGTAACGTATCAACATTCGATCTCGGACAATTTTCAACTAATTTCACTTCATGGAGCAAATATTTTGACGAAAATTCATTTACGACATCATGGAATTTGCCCACTAGAACAATACTAGACTTGCGAGCTCAGATAATAGCTGCAAATGCAACCGATACAAGTTCAGGATCCACATTCTATAGTTACGCAGATTCCAACGCAACTGTCTCGATTCCCGGCCACGGCGTTATAGTTGATCATTCTGTAATATATGAGGCCTCATCAAGCAGATATTCAATTATTATGCTTACCATCGTTATTACTTTGATAGCTTTGACTATAATTTCTCGTTATGTGGGTAAGCATCTTTTGAAAACTAAACGTGCGCCTAAATGATTTCAAATACCGCCCACCCGATCCTTGGTCATTCTTTCAAGGTCATTCGAATCAAATAGTTCAGGATATTTGTTTTCAATTAGAGATTTGTACATTGTAACTTCTTCTTTGCTCATGTACTGAAATTGGTATGGCCCTAGATACGGGGATGCCTTTCCATCTCTTGTAATATATTCCATATGCATAAGCGGGTCACCTCTTTTAATGACTATAGGTTGTCTATCGTTGCTTAGGTTAACAAGTTCAAGTGCTAGTCTGCCTATGAATCCACTATGAACTTTGGCCGCATTAAGGAACGATAGACCCATTCGGCCATAACGGCTCTTAGCAGTAAGGTGCGCTATGAGATTAGGTGGTGTAAAAACGATTTCATGAGAAATGAGATTTTTATGTTCTAAATAATGGAGAGTGGTCTCGTCTTTAACTGTGAGGATATAACCATCCCCATCTAGCAGGTTATGGTCAAATGGATATACTATTTTTGATGTTTCAATTAATTCAAGCAGTTTATCTTTTCCTAATACACACATGTTATTGACACTCGTATCCAAATTAATTAAATCTTTAACGCTTAAACAAATTTTTAGTCAAGTATAGGGTTTACTTCAAAAAAAACCGTGGCACGCGCGTTTAGTGCTCTATAATCAGCAATGAATTCCAGCTTCAATTCTGTCTCCGAACCAGACTTAATTGTAAACGGGTAGTAAAGAACAACAAGTTGAGGGCTAGTTTCCACTTTGATAGTTGTTCCATTAAATGTAGCAAAAGTATCCGAGAATGTTAATACGATCATATCGTATTCGCCTACAGGTATTGTAGGAGTTAGAAGAATTGTGTTGGGTTTCCTGGTATTTCCGATAAGATCTAAACTATTTGTTTTATAGCTTATTGGTAGCCATCCTGAATCGTTTTTTGCATTAGCAATATGTATCTTTACGTCAGAAAACGATACCTCTAGATTGGTTACTCCTGTGATATCAAGAGGGCCTTCCTCTGTGTAAATTATCGCTTGCTTGTATTGAGAGTTTATCCTTAGAGTTCCTATAGCGGTAGCTGGATAAAGTATTACAACTATTACAATGATCAAAAATATGGCAGAGAGAATTTGTCGAGGACTCAATATTTGCACTCATCACTTCAATCGTTAATCCATATTATGTAAATCATGCCCCAGCAAGCATAGTATGTTCGAAATATTGGAATTATTCATACTATGAAAAGTTTACTGGAAAGATAAATTCTTTTTTAATACCGCCTATAATTTTTCTTTACTGGAAGTTTTTATATTAGAAACTAGTATGATTATTGGTACGCAAATGGTAAAGAAATTACTTGTCAAATTATCAATAGTTAGAAAAAAGGACAAATATGGTAATGCAATATATCGCTCACCAAGAATATATTTGCCTATAAAATTTACTGATGATTCAAGTTTCCCATTCAAAGAAGGGCAACCTTTATTGGCAAAAATAGTTGGGGAAAAGCTTGTAATAGAGAAAATACCTAAGAAAACACGTAAACGTGCAACATCAAAGAGTTAATCCTTATAATTAATATCGATAAATAGTATGGAGAAAATCAGATGTCCAACGTAAAAGTATTAATAACTCAGATATCTGGAGAAAGATTATGGGGGACAGATACGTCTCTCCCACAACAATTACAAATATCAGTAAATGTTAATCTACTTGGATTTGAGAGGAAATCTCCAGAAAAAATTGAAGCTCCCTTTGTCTTTACGGCATCATTTACACCGTCGGTTGCTCAAATCAACATAAAAGGCAGAGCACAAACATCAGGCGAAAAAAATGAGTTAGACAGAATCATGGAAGAACATAAGAGCAAAAAACCTCCTCCTAACATGATCATACAGGCCGTATCCAGTATAGCTATAGCTGAGTCAATAGTCATTGCGAAGACAATAGGCGTTCCTCCACCTCTTCCACCATTTCCTGGAACACAAAAACAAGAGAATAAGACTGACACAAAATATACGACTTGAGGGTCCAATTTATCGAAGGGTTAGTAGACACTCCAATAAATTGGATTTTAGATCAATCGTTAAAACTTCTGATTCGTTGAAATAAAATGTTACTTTTCTTATGAAAATGATTTCTTTATTCAAACTAAACCTGATATTTTATCGCGCACTTTAGAAGCCCAAATTTTAGCAACTTCTTTATGCTGAGTATATCTATATCGTCTTCGCTGTAATATCCATCATTATTTTTGATCTCAAAACGCTCATAATTTTTTATGTTCATTCAGAAGATAAATGTTGTTTCAAAATAGTCCTACTTAGGCGAATTCTTTTTCCCATCTTGAAGCTATCTTTTCAAGGTTTTTCCTGAAATCCTCAAATTCGACAAAAAATCCTTCTTTTAATGAGTCTCCAACATACCTTTTGCTCCAAGAGACCATGCCCATATTGAGAAGATCTCTCCATACGTAATAGACTAATCTTCTTGAAGCTTTGAATGGTTTATTTTTCCAAATTAAAGATCCACTTCGAATTTTAACAGCGAACGAATTCAATGCATGTTTGGAGAAAAATCCTTTTTTATTTTTAAGTTCTTTAATCAAGAAATTCAATATTATTCGTTGTTTGGTATTTGCAGGATACATTATACTTGCAAAATCAGGATAGAGATTCAATGAAATGGATTCCTTATCGAAATGAATACCTCTTAAAGGCTTTCGTGCAATCCTGACTGCATTTTTTTGAGCCATGATAAGTCACTTTCAAAGATCAACATGTTTTACCTATATGGGCCATGTTTGCAATGTATATTGCATATACGGTTTCGTAGAAATATATATCTTGTGCAACCAAAATTGCACGTGCCAAAAATGCTTGATTTGTGATAAATTATGATGAGAAACATAATTCATTATGATGGAAAAATTATGTCTGTTTTAAGTATAAAAAAATAAGAAAAAAATCCAATTAGCTAGAGTATTTTTAGAAAAAAGAGTAAGATGATCATTATTTTCTGCAGAGGATTCGGAGTATTAACGTGTGCTACATGTCCATTGAAAAAATGAATCATTGTACGAAGATTATGATTATGCTAAATACAAGTCAATAAATGGATTTTTTATGGATTAATTGGATTTGTGATAACTCTTAATTATTTAATAGATATTATTGTAAGGGTTGGTTTAGTTGGATGAAGCTTCTATTACTTCCACTCTTACTTACGGTTTTATGTTTTACTGGTTTCATGTCTCAAGTTCAAGCACAACAATCTCCTGCATCTATATCGTTGGAGCACGGCGGCACCTCTGACGTTATGGGTTCACGAGAATTTAATGTGGTTGTATGTAACGAGTTTGAGGTAGAACTATGGATACGAGACTTGCTCTACCCTATGACATTATTAAACGTCTACATTACTTGGGATCCTGACCTGATGGAACTACAGAATGTTGAACTTAACCTGCCAACTTTCTGGAGGGTAGTAGAGGGCCCATTTGAACAGACAGATTCATGGTATGCCTTTATTTTGTCGGAGAACGGTGGTTTTGCTTCAAACTGGAAGTGGATGACTTTCACGTTCCACTGTAAAGGCGAAGGATCATCCCCAATAAACATACCAGAAGTTTATGAGCATCCATCTGGGGGCTTGGTTGCTATTGGACCGGGTGGACCTGATATTAATAATAAGTATACCACTCGTCTAAAACCTGTAGTAACCCAAAATCTTGCACCAGTTGGAGGACTAGTCACACCAATAAACAAACTCGCTATACTAACACCATACATAGCACTAACAGGATTAATCACAATAGTGTTAACAGTCTATTTTATCAAGAGAGTTAAAACATAGAAATCACAGGGGCCTCACGAGAGGCATCCAATTTTAATGCTTAAACCTCAGAATTAAGATCATCTCTAACTCTTTATCATTGTTGATTGTCCATTAGAAGAATTCAATGATCTGCTATTACTAGGCGTTACTAGCCAACAATTCGCCATACAAAACTGTAAATCGTCTAATCATACGTCATCCAATAAATTGGATAGTTCCTAAACACTCCAAAAAATTGGAGCGCCCAAAAAAAATTTAATTTTAGTCTTGGTTTTCTTCTCTTTCTTCTTTTTGGTCTTTACTTGATAAAGCCCATGCCATGAAGGCGACTCCCATGCCAATTCCCACAACCATTAATATAATCCAATAGATGAAAGGCAAAATGTCACACGTCTTTATTGAATATTAATGGTAAATTCAGAGTAAAATAGCTTTATAAAATAAGCAAAGTATTTTGACGCATTTAACTATTTTCTTGTTTAAACTCATTTATGCACATCCAATTTTTTGGAACGTTAAGCAATCATTCAATAAATTGGATCGTCAAATTGACAGTAGATCTTTTGCTAGAATCCATCTAAAGTTTTAATTATACAAATGGTATCCTATTTGGTATCGTAATTACTATTCTAACAATTAAAATGAAATAAAAAAGAAAAACGTTCTCCAATGACAGAGAGTTTCTCCAATTTATTGGATATGTGCATAATAGCATGAAAATTTTCAAAAATAATAATTATTTCTACAGTATTTTTCCTTCTTTATCAATTACTCCAGAAAGAATACGGCTTACAGATATAGGAAAACCATCTTTAGCCAATGTAAAATCAATAACATATATGCGGAGTGGTCGGAATTTTTTATTTTTACGAATTTTGTTGATCTCCAAAGCTGTTTTCATAGTTTCACGACTTGTCACTATGCTATCAATTTGCTCATCATCTATTGTTGGTCCATATGGATCTTCTAGCGGAATGATTTTTACTCTATTTGAAGTTCCAATTTTTGAAAGAAAAGTGATCAGATTTTCATGCCTTTCATCATAATTACTAACGATGTGTTTTTTTTGTTTTTTAGCAAGGAACTCATTACTCGTTAAACCAATTATGATCTTGTCACCCAGTTGGAAAGCCTTTGAGAAAAGTTTACGATGACCTCTATGTAATATTTCGAAAGTTCCACCTATTGCAACTGTCCTCATTTTTTGTTTTTCATCAGTCAGAGGCACAGATTATCACTTGTAAGAGTTCAAGAGAATCAAATCATCTAACTCTTAATATTGGACTATGATAAGATACATTTTCCGCTCTTTAACTTGCTTGAATTTGATTATATTTGTTGGTGAAGAATGTTGCATATAGTAGTGGGTATGACAGGAGCCAGTGGCACAATATATGCTTGGAGATTTCTAGAAGTTCTCAAAGAGAGAGAAATAGATGTATCAATTATAATTACAAATCCAGCAAAAGAGATCTTTGAACTCGAACTTTCGAAGAGACCTAAAGACATCCTAAGCATGGCCAAGAAGCATTATGATATTAATGATTTTTCTTCTCCACTTGCTAGTGGATCATACCAATTTGATGCGATGGTCATTGTTCCATGTTCGATGGCTTCAGTAGGAGCTATAGCAAGTGGAAATTCCAGAAATCTACTGTTAAGAACTGCAGATATATGTCTAAAAGAAGGACGGCCTCTAATCATAGTCACTAGAGAAACACCTTTAAATTCAATTCATCTTGAAAATCTTTTAAAATTAAGTCGTATGGGCGCTGCAATCATGCCAGCAAGTCCAGGATTCTATCATAAGCCCAAAACCATACTGGATCTTGTAGACTTTATCGTTGGCAGAATACTCCTAAGACTTGGTCTACAACAAGATCTATTTAATCCCTGGGGAAAAGATCTATCTTAATATCTGAACATCTAATATCGACTGAATAAGTGAAAAAGTGAATGGCAGACCTTAGGTCATATATCCAGGATTTACAAAGAGAAGAAGAACTAATTGAAATCGACAAGCCAATAGATACTAAATTTCAAGCATCAGCACTGATCAGAAAACATGATGGTAAAAAGGCCATTTTATTTAAAACTGACAATAAAAACAGAATTGTTTCAGGTATATGTGGAACAAAGAAAAAATTGTCATTAGCCATCGGGATGCCTATAGAAAAAATAAGGCCATTCTTAATGAAGGCTATTAATTCTCCACAAAATCCAGACGCCAATGGAACTCTTGAAGCTAAAGAACAATTGTCAGGACTTAATGAATTACCAATTCTGACGCATTTCGATAGAGACGGTGGGCCGTTCATAACCTCAGCCATAGTATCTGCAAAAATACCAGGTGAAAAAAAAGAAAATGTCTCTTTTCATCGCTTCATGGTCATTGACGACCACCACATGGCAGTAAGAATCGTTCCACGACACCTCTACAGAATTTGCAAAATTGCCAGAGATTCAGGTCAAAAAACACTTGATATTGGAATAGCGATAGGTCTACATCCAGCTATCCTTATTGCGGCTGCGTGTCCTGCACAATTCGGAATTAGTGAATACGGGATTGCCAATAGACTACTAAACGGTGAACTAAAAATAGCCAGATGCAAAACAATTGATGCGAATGTTCCAGCAGACTCAGAAATTGTTATTGAAGGGAAAATCCTTTTGGATAAAGACGTTGATGAAGGCCCATTTGTAGACTTAACCGGCACATATGATATCGTTCGTAAACAGCCTTTAGTAAAAGTAGAAAATATTTTTTGCAGAAAGAACTTCATCTACCATGCATTACTTCCTTCTGGGATGGAACATGGATTAATAATGGGCATGCCTCAAGAATCAAAAATAGCTGAAACTGTTGCAGGTGTAATTCCAAAAATTAAAGATGTGAATTTAACTCCTGGAGGTTGCCACTGGCTCCATGCAGTAGTTTCAATTGAAAAACAGACAGAAGGAGATGCTAAAAATGCGATTCTTGCAGCATTTGCAGGTCATCCCTCACTTAAACAAGTAATAATCGTCGATACAGACATCGATGTAAATGATATGAAAGATGTTGAGTGGGCAATAGCTACTCGATTTCAAGGAGACCGAGGATTGGTAATGATAAAAAATGCACGAGGATCAAGTCTAGATCCGTCTGGGGATCAAGAATCAAACCTTACAACCAAAATTGGAATAGACGCTACAATTACCTTTCTTAAACAAAAAGGAGATTTTGAAAAAGCTAAAATCCCTCCAAATCGCGAAGCGTGAAACCATAACATTGTACCTCACAGTGGAAGAAGAGAAGATACTCAATCGAGAGTCAGGTGAAGCTGCATCTACAGCAATGAGATTGCTGGTGACCATGGGTGAGATCTTTGATGCTGACAGATTAATACCGATAAAAAGCGCCCAAATATCAGGAATATCTTATAAAACAATAGGAGACGCAGGTTTAGAATTCATTCAAGATTTCTCACGTTCAGGAGCAAAAACCTCAGTCTATGCTTCAATTAATCCCACGGGCATGGATCTAGATAATTGGAAAGAAATCGGAATTCCAGAAGATTTCGCTATAAATCAAAAAAAGATTATTTCAGCATTAAATGAGATTGGTGTAGAGTCAACATGCACTTGTACACCATATCTACTGGAAAGAATTCCAAAGTATGGAGATCATTTAGCTTGGGCAGAATCATCAGCGGTAATATATGCAAATTCAGTTCTAGGTGCAATGACTAATCGTGAGGGAGGCCCAATCGCACTTGCAAGTGCAATAATAGGTAAGACACCATCGTATGGTTTCCACATTAAAGAAAACAGAAAGCCTACGATTTCAATTGATGTTCAAGATGAACTAAAAAACGAACTTGATTTCAGCCTCTTAGGGTTCTACATAGGAAAAAAGGCGAGTGGAGAAATACCACTAATAAATCTACCAACTCACCTAATTAACAACATTTTTCTTAAAACATTAGGAGCCTCCATGGCAACTTCAGGAGGCCAAGCAATTTATCACATAAAAGACATCACACCAGAGTATCAAGATTTTAAAAAAGAAAAATTAAGAGAAAAAATACCTGTCACACGTCACGATCTTATTAAAACAAAAGAATCATTATCACAAGAAATTGATCCTGACATTGTCTTTATTGGATGTCCTCACTGCAGTATAGAAGAAATAAAAGAAATTTCAGAAATTTCTAAAGGAACCAAATTTGTAAACAAACTCTACGTATGTACTTCAAGATACATATGGAAAATCGCTAAATCAAAAGGGTACATAGATGAAATTGAAAAGGCGGGTGGACGAGTATTAAAAGACACCTGCATGGTTGTAACTCCTCTTGAGAGAATGGGTATAAGCCGAGTAATGACAAATTCTTCTAAGGCAGCAAATTATTTGCCTACACTATGTAAATCAAAAGTATGTCTTCGAGATCTAAAAGGATGTCTAAATTATGCAATCACCGGTAATTGAGATCAAAGGTAGAGGGCTCATCCATGGTATTGCCCAAGGAGAGGCTTTGGTAACTAGTCAACCAATCTCTTTCTTAGGCGGCGTGGATCCTAAGACAGGTTTCATCATAGAAAAAGGACATGAACTTGAAGGATCCAACATCACGAAAAAGATATTGATATTCCCAAATGGCAAAGGAAGCACAGTAGGATCCTATACCTTGTTCGCGATGGCAAAAAATGGTACAAAACCGGCCGGAATAATCAATCGCATAACTGACCCAATCATAGCAGCCGGTTGCGCTATTGCTGATATTCCGTTGATCGATAATCCAGAAATCGATCCAATAAAACAAATAAAAACTGGAGATTTTGTAATGATTAATTCAACAGATGGATCAATAAAACTCATTAAAAAGAATAACAAACAATAAAGGGGATTCCAGATGAAAATTCAGGAAAATACAGGAATTCTACAATTTTCAAACATAGTAACTACAGTAATTGTTTTTTTTATTAACATGTTAGCTTCATCTGGATTCATAAATAATACGACTACAGGACAATTATCTGATAATCTACCAAACTTGTTCGTACCTGCTGGAATAACTTTTTCGATCTGGGGAATCATCTATTCGCTATTATTTTTGTTCATAATATATCAGGCAAGAAGTGTTGTAAAAACAGATGTTGATAAGTCAAATTATCTTCATAGA
>JAEORY010000374.1 GCA_016840645.1 Candidatus Borrarchaeota archaeon
GCCTCAATAGGCAACATATGTACATACCCTGAAGGGTTAATGGCTACTCCTATATCCTTTGCTTTCAGCGTCATTGAATTGCTGGTAACTGGTACAAAAGGCGATCTACCTATAAATTCTGGTGTAATTTTCAAGAAGAGATGATGCATAACTGAATTTCCAACGATAGTGACTTCTGCTATTTGATTATAGTCTATTTTGTGTTTCTTGGTTAATTGCTCAATCAAGCTATTAATTCCTGTTAATATGATATCTCCAAGTCTCTGAAGACCATCTAAATTATTTATTACATAGGATATTCTAGAGATTACATCTTCACCAAAAGCGACTTGTGGATTCGTCATCGACTCTATTCCGATGAGCTTACCGGTGTCAAGTTCGAGTAGATAGACAACAACTGTTGTTGTTCCAATATCTATCGCTAATCCATAACTCTTGTGAGCCTTATCAGGCTCTAAATTGATGATTTCTTGTTCATCCCATACAGTGACAGCAATTTCTCCTTTGTTTTCTCTTATCAATGTAGGCAATCTTTTAAGCGCAAGAAAATCGATGACTAAGTTCTTCAAACCATAAGTTTGTTCAAGCATTTTTACAAGTCTTTCTTTGTCTGCTAATAGATCTTCCAACGAAGGCAGAGGTATTACTAAAGAATATTGTTTAACAGTAGGTTTAATATCAAAATCAATCTTTCGACCTTGGGTCAGAATTACTTGTTCTTTGCGTCGACTTTCTTCGGGGACAGTAACTTCTATATCCCCGATGGCTTTTGTCATGCATGCAAGGCGAAAGTGTTGTGAAATCTCATGTTCTGTCAAAATCTGCTTTTCGATCTCTGTTAACTCAGAAACATTTACGATTCCAGTATCAATAAAAACCATACATTTTCCGCAGGAGCCTTTACCTCCACATAAAGATTCGATGGGCTCACCAAGTTCTAAAGCTGCAGTCAGAAGATTTGTTTTGTAGGGAAACGTCCCTCGACGTCCACTAGGCTGAAAAATGATTTTGCAGTATTTTGGCAATATAGATCCCTCAATTGTTGATGACTATTGATGTAAATGCTTCATCTCAGATGTCGTTTATCATTATTATTTAAAGTTTTACTAATCTTATTTAGTTTTAATATACTCCTCAATGAATTGATCAACTCATTTGTTATATAGAAATGATTATATGTCACTGGCAATATATCATCTGCAATCAATTGAGTTTACGTAAATTAAGGAAGGCGTTTTTATGGAAGTAATCGATCCTATCCCTTTCGAATTGGATGTTGATGATTTATTGGAAACACTAGGTAAGAGAAGGATAAGAGAAAAAGATGTTGTACCGCTTATAGACGAATGTCGAGAACTAATTGAGCCAAAAGCTGTATACAAGTTCGTGCAAGTAACCAAGGTTAATAATTCCGAGATCCAAGTAGACAATGGATACAGTATAAAGAGTATAATCCTTGGAGAATCAGTAGAAAATGATCAAACAATTGTTCCTCATGTTGTTACAATAGGATCTCAACTTGAAACATATACATCAAAAGAATCAAAGAATAGTATCCTTAAAGCATTCATTATGGAGCAGATAGCAGATTATGCTTTAGATAAGGTTAGGCTTTACGTAAGCTCTCTAGCTAAGGAAAAACTAGGTAACAATATAAACAATTTTTCACCAGGAACAGGTACAGGTAAACTCTTTAATATCAATCAGCAAGAAGTATTATTTAAGATCATAGATCCAAATACAATCGGAGCCCGTCTTACGCCAACTTATTTAATGTTGCCCAAAAAATCAATCTCAGGAGTTTTTGCTGCAACTCCTAATGAATATGTGACGTGTGAATACTGCCCTCGTAAGTGTGAGCATAGAAGGAAAGAGTACAGCGGCGAGTATATTGGTCACCACTGTGAACAAGACATCTATTGAGTTCGAAATGATTCCTTTGTCTAGTTTTCAATAAGGAAAAAAGCACCTTTAAAGAAATCGAGTATTGTTTGTGAAATAGGAAGCCAATATCTAGTAGTAGTTTCGTTCAAGAGCTATATCAGACCTCTCTTATATACTGATAGGCATGGATAGCGGCATTAACACCTTCACCAACTACTATCGCTAACTGAGCTTCACTTCCAGTAATATCTCCTGCAGCATAAATTCCTGGTATATTTGTTTCATTCTTTTCATTGACAACAATGTATCCACGCTCGTCAAGTTCAATGCCCGCTTTTTTGGCTAAGTCGTTGGTTGGCAGGCTCCCGATATGGATAAAAACGCCATCCAGCTCCATTTCTGTTTCTTCATTTGTATTGATGTTTTTCAGTTTCGCACCAGTAACGCCATCATCATCGCCAAAGATTTCTGTAACTATAGTATCCCGGATAATCTCGACACCAAGACGCTCTAAATCCGTTTGCAATGATTCTTTAGCACGTAATTGATCTCTTCTATGGACTAAACGCACCTTAACGTCAATTTCTTTAAGATATCTTGTATAAGTTGCAGCGACATCTCCTCCCCCAACTGCTATGACCTTCTTTTTTTTATAAAGTTGCCCATCACACGTTGCACAATAACTCACGCCTTTTCCTGTATATTCTTTCTCGCCAGGGATACCTAATTTTCTATAATTTGATCCTGTTGCAAGAATTACAACCTTGGCTTCGTATTCGCCCATATCACTAACTACATTCATTATAGGTTGCGAGAGATCTAAATCACGAACCTCTTCAAATTCAAAGATTGTTGCACCAGCATTCTCTACTTGCTTCACCATTATCTCTGATAGATCTTGTCCTGATATCAGTTCATAGCCAGGATAATTTTCAACAATGTCCGTGAGATTTATCTGACCACCAGGAAGTTGTTTATCAAATATGGCAGCGCTTAATCCAAAACGCCCAGCGTATATCCCAGCAGCTAGACCCGCACACCCAGCACCTATGATGATAATGTCAAATTTTTCTATCATACTAATCCCTAGTAGTAAAAACTACTTGTCATCTATGTCACTTGAGTCATTCTATAATACTCAGAACTCCTATAAAAGGGCTTAGTTCACTTATTTTGTCGTTAAAATATCAAACATATTTATATGATCACTTGAGACTCTGCTAACTTCTAAGACGTTTATTAATAAAGAAATAAGCGATTGGTTTGAAGTTATATCGCTCTCGATTTAAATGACAGATAAATCATCATAAAGCCTTGTCTTTTTTAATATTTTTCCAAACCGATCATGTGGATCTCTTAAAATAGAATCATTGATTTTTTCAATATTCCTTGCTGTTTGCGCCAGGTCTGCAGCGGACTCCGCCAATTCATGTGCACTAATTACACAGGGGATGTATTCATCTTTCTTCTTAAGAACAAAACAACCTTGGTAATTTAACTTGTGGACCAGGATATTCATTTCGTAGGCGGCCTTTGCTTTTGCATGAGCATAGGGATTTTTAATCCCAGCATATTGCAGGGCAAGATCAGAATTCACTATTATTTTAGGTAGATGGATTCCTTTATCTTTCAGACTAGTGATTACTTTATTCAATTCATGTTGCAATAAGCGGATTGTTCCCGATACTGAAAGCACTTTCAAGATATTAGCATTAAATAATACCATTTCTGTAGAATCAAGTATTGCTCTTTTAGCCCCTAGTAAGGGATCTCCCTCCAAAATAATATAACCGATATTGAACAAATCTAACGTTTCAGTGATCCCTAGGTCTTTTGCATCTCCTATCACAATAATTGGTATGTCTAACTCACGTAAGATATTAGCGATTTCAATATTCCTTTTTGAGGAAATATTCGGTCCTACATACAGTAGTAAATCTGGATCAATGGCGATAGCGGTATTTAAAACCTCTCTAATATACTCTAAATTCATTTTTGAGCCAGTACCAAAAGTTCTTATCATGATATCTTCTCTATGAGCTCTTTCATCTAAAAGAATGTCAATTACTGTTGATGTGGCGATATTACCAGCTTTAACGATGGAGATTTTTATCAATTCTAATGCTCTCCTCTTTCTTATTGGATTTTTTTCTATTAGTTATTTGAAGTTGACTTTATGTGGTGGTTAAACTTCAAGTAATATAAATCTATTATTTCATCTTATATTAAAATATTAAATATTTATAAAAAATTTGTAGAAAAGCAATTCTTAAGTTTAGAACTCGAAAATTTCTTCTAATTGCTATACAAATTGAGTGAACTACCACCCTATAAATAGGGTGGCTTCCTGAATCATCCATTCCCCAACGGGATATGTCAAACAGGCTCAACGGGCAGTCCCTGCCCTGACGATGATGGTGATGTTACATAGTGAGTGGATCGGTGTAAAATCGTGATTGCAGAATTATGGTCCCTCGCTAACACCAGTCCACAGTAAGGACAGCGGTGGATACGGGTTGCCAGTGTTTTCGGCACCAGCTTCCCACACCTACTACACAGTTGTGTGGTATTATAGGCACTCACATACTCTACCAGAGTACCAGCCTCCTCCGCTTTGTACTCGGTAAAACACATGAGTTGCCCCCAGCCGGCGTCACTAATCGACTTGGCTACATGATGGTTCTTCACCATATTGGTTATCGTTAAGTGTTCATACACAATCAGGTCATAACCATCGACCAGTTTCCGGCTGAGCTTGTGATGAAAATCCTTGCG
>JAEORY010000375.1 GCA_016840645.1 Candidatus Borrarchaeota archaeon
TTGATAATTCTTTTTCGATCATTTTTCCATATTCATCTAATGTAGTTTCCCAATTAGACAGGGCTATCTCCCTCCCAATTTTTAATTACATTAATACCATGCCCAAATTACATTACGTTAAAGTTGATTTTACTAGCGCGCGCGCTTTGCGGCGATGTCTCATCCTCTTCTAAGAAAACATCTACAAAATCAAGATTATTTTCACCAATCCAATCGATCTCTTTGAGAAAATTTTTTCTTGGATTATTAGGATATCCAATCAACATATCATCGAACACAACTTATGATTATTTGAGATTGACAAATAATAATGTTAATATCAATATTGTGATTTACCCTAGTACACTATAGATTAAAATTTTGGTAACGTTTTTCTGGATCCCAATATGGCACTTAAAAATAAAAGGCGAATCTATATGAAATGTCAAAAATGTGGAAAAAAATTAAAAGAAGAATTTGCATTTTGTCAATATTGTGGTTCCCCAACATCACATACACAAGATTTTTTGATTGTAACTACTCCATCGATACCAGGATACAAAATTATGAAAGTATTAGGTGTAGTGACAGGTCTTACCCCACGTACCCGAGGAGTTTTAGGAAAATTCGTAGCAAGCTTTCAATCTATCTTAGGCGGTGAGGTTACAGCATTTACTACAGAACTTGAAAAAGCAAGAATCGAAGCAATAGACAGAATAAAAGATAAAGCGATAGCTCAGGGTGCCAACGCAATTACAGGACTTGACTTGGAAACATCAGATCTAGGTTTACAAGCGGGAGTGACCGTGATATCCGCAACAGGAACCGCAGTGGTAATAGAACCCGAACGATAAACCCAATTATTCCTCTTCTATAGGGCCTTCTCCAAATCCATAATTAGCTAGTAATGTTTGACCTTCGTCTGAAAGCCAAAATTCAACATACTTCGTAGCCAAACTTAATTTTGATGCTGAAATGGTCACTGCAATTCCATATGTACCGATCGTATTAACTTCATCAGGTATCTCCAAATATTTCAACTCAGACTGTTGAGATTTTGTATCAGAAACATATACGAAACCAGCATCACATACACCTAATGCAACCTTACTTACTACGTGTGAAACTGTAGGTTCATAAGATATGATATTTTTAATGACTTCTTCATGATAATTGTTCCATTGAGCGCCTCTATATTTTGGTGAATGTTCATTTCCCCAAGTTTCTCCAATTTTTGTTAACGTAATATTTGTGTACTTTCCTATTGGAGAAGTCGGTGTTGCGATAATAACCTTAACATTTGGTCGAGTAAGGTCCAACAAGGAACTAATATTTTTAGGATTATCTTCAGGCATTATCAATACAAGTTTATTCTTTGTAAAGTTATAATATTCATTGTTGTAAAGAAGTTCACTCTCATTAAGCTTCTTTGTCCATTTAAAATCAGCAGATAAGTAAACGTCTGCTGGCGAACCTGAAAATAATTGCTGATAAAGGCTACTTGAGGACCCGAAATTAAACCTCAATTTAACATCATTTTCTTTTTCAAATTTTTCTTTATGATCATTCACAACATTAGCTAAACTTGCTGCAGCAAAAACTCGTAATTCTCTCGTCATATTGATGGGTGATGGAGATAGATTCGAAGTTGGTGACGGTTCAGGGTGTCCTAAAATCGGAGTTGGCGATGCAGGAGTCTTCTCAGAATCTTCTGACGAACCATAATCATTTTTACTAATGATGTCAGATCCAAATACAAGCAAAGCTGAACCAGCAATAGCAAAGAGCATGAATATAATCAATAATTGACGTTTCAAATTGTAAACTACCAGAGGCAAACTTAGTCTCAACTATCGGAATATATATTGCTTATCCCAGTTACAAAAGTAATCTAAATCATTTACTTATAAATATAAAAAACAGGTTTTTTCGCGTGTCCACATTAGCGTGCTCTTGGTAACCTGGGCGGTATGTACACTCATCTAGGTGCGAATCCTATTTTTGGTTATAGCTTGATATTCTGGCGGGCTTGACTGGATACTGTCCTTCAATAACACAGGGATAAATTCCTAAACACGCAAATTTGATTGTTCAATTTTGGATGCTCTAACAAGCGCGCGCTAGAAAACGTGCACTCTAAGGAAAGATTCCTCTAAGCCTTGTGACTTCAACAATTTTTCTAACAGCTTCCATATAAGCTGCATGACGCATATCTGTTCCATATTTTTCTGCTATATTCCATACTTTTGAGAATGCTTCAGTTATTACTTCTTTCAATCTCTGATTAACTTGATCTTCGGTCCAAAGATATGCTTGAACGTCTTGAACCCACTCGAAGTAGGAGACTATGACTCCCCCAGCATTTGCGACAATGTCTGGGACGACCGTTTTTCCTTTCTTGCTTAGGATCATATCAGCGGTGTTTGTGGTAGGTCCATTCGCACCTTCAACTATAATTTTCGCATTGATTTCAGGTGCATTTTCTTCTGTTATTTGATTCTCAAATGCGGCAGGGATTAGAACATCGATTTTTGATCTGATGAGTTTTTCATTGGCTTTTCTATAGTCTGGAACAAATTCTCCGTCATCAAATCCAGAGATATAAGGTTCATTGCTTGAATGTTTGATTAGGGAGGGAACATCTATTCCATTTTCATTAAAGATCCCTCCACTGAGGTCTGTTACACCGATTATTTTACATCCTTCTTGGTGTAGGAATCTTGCTGTGTTCAGTCCGACTTTACCGAAACCTTGCACTGCGACTGTGGTTCCTTTTAGAGGCATGTTCAAACGTTGTAATATCTCGGAGGTTACATATGCTACTCCTCTTCCTGTCGCATAACCTCGTCCCTTAGATCCACCTAGCTCAAACGGTTTACCTGTTACAACTCCTGGGACTGTGTATCCTGCCAGCATGCTGTAGGTGTCCATCATCCATGCCATGGTCTGATCGTTTGTATTAACATCTGGTGCAGGAATATCCTTCTCAGGCCCCAGCAAAGGAAGAATCATGTACGTGTATCTTCGAGTTAAACGTTCCAATTCATTCACTGACATCTTAGTTGGATCACATGTCACGCCTCCTTTAGCCCCTCCGAATGGTACTCCAGCCACGGCGCATTTTAACATCATAATAGCAGCAAGAGCAGTTGTTTCATCTATTCTGACATCTGGATGATACCTAATTCCACCCTTACTTGGTCCTCTAGCGTAATTGTAAAGGACTCTATATCCAGTAAAAATTTCAACGGAACCATCATCCATTCTTATTGGAAAAGTTGCTGTAAGAGAGGTCCGTGGACTTTTAAGGGTCTTGTAAATCTCCCAATCTACTTTGAGCCTATTAGCAGCTTCATCCATCCTAGAAAGAACATCAACAAGCAGACCTGAATCTTGAGACAACATTGATCAGATTCCAACGTAACTGTGGAACATCGTTTTAATGTTTATCATCGAAAAATGAAAGAGAATATCATACAAAATTAGCTTACTTTAAACACGATTTTAGAAGCAATAGTTTTACGCTGATAGGAACCCTCCATCAATGGGGATTAATGTTCCATGTATGTAACTGGATAGATCGCTTGCTAGAACAAGAGTCATGAGAGCAACTTCGTCTGGTTGACCAAATCTCCCCAATGGCAATCTCTGCTTGAACTCTATGCCTGATTTGATTAGACCTAACTCTAACTTGAAAGCATCCTTCATTTTGTTTTTCACTCCAGTGGTCATTATTCCGCCAGGTATGATTGCGTTTATTCTGAAATTATGTTTGCCATATTCTTTGGCTAATGTTCTTGTGAAAGCAATGACTCCTGCTTTGCTAATGTTGTAGTGAGCTAGATCATCTTTGAAGGGGAGTAAAGCTTCAATGGATCCGAAGTTTATTATTACTCCTCCTTTCTTCAATCTTCTTTTTATCATGTGTTGGCACATCCAGAAGACTGAATTTAGATTTATTTCGGTGAAGTTCTTGAGAAAGCTTTCATCTATTTCTGTAAATTTTTTGAAAGGATAGGTTCCTGCATTATTCACTAATATGTCAGGTTCATTACCTTCCAATTTTTTCCATAGAATATCTATCTCCTGTTTTATCGAGAGATCCACTCTTTGAATGTTTATTTCCACTTTGAAATTTGAGAGTTCCTCTTTTACAGTCTTTAATCCTTCTCCATTTATGTCAATAAGCTCAAGTTCTGCGCCTGCTTCTGCGAATCTATACGCTATCGCTTTACCGATACCAGTCGCAGAACCAGTGATCAAAGCTCTTTTTCCACTTAAAGAAATAAGCTCAGCTAAAGGCTTCAATACATTAGACTTCATGTTTTGGCGCATAATCATATCCTCGTTGGAAAAATGTAATCATAAGTATATTGAAATTAGGCTACTATAAACAATCTAACGCTATGACATATTTTGATATTCAGTATTAGTAGGCATTGTCTGAGAGCAGAAATAAATGTAATTTAAGTCCTCCTACCAGCTAAGACACACACTAAAAAAATAAGTGAAGAATTTATTTTATGCCTGTTGTTTGTGCCATTTCCAACATCAATGAGTTCTCTGATCCAATCTATAACTAGTTCGTGAATGGGTTTGGAACTCGTCTTACTTCGAGTTTTTGCAGTCTGTTTCTTAGGCAATGCTCATCAAAGGTTATGTCTAATGATGGATTATTTA
>JAEORY010000376.1 GCA_016840645.1 Candidatus Borrarchaeota archaeon
CCAACATATAACTTTTCTGGATCCTTTTCAAACTCTTCAGGTTCGTGAAGAAGATCTAAATAACCAATAATACCCGCTTTATGTGCACGTGCTTCAAATGTTGTTTGTTCAGCAACATCATGTCTTTTACTTGCAGGATCAATGCCAAGTTTAGTAAGTAAAGTACTTTGGCGGTATAAGGCATTATCATCTAGAACAATTTTTGCATCTGCCGCGATAGGTTTATTCCTATTTGAAATGACTAAAGGATTTATTTCACAAATTTTCGCGTCATATTTCTGAAAAGTAGCATAAAGGTTTGAAATAATCGATTGAAGTTGCGCCCTTGCTTCACTTAGTTGAGGAAGTTGAGAAATAAGAAACTCAGCGGCATCCCTTACAACAGTTTCAGGAAGAAATACAGGGTTATCTGGCAAATATTTTTTCCATATAGCATCTGGATTACTCTTAGCAACTTCTTCGATATCAACACCACCTAGCGCTGAAGTTATCAGAACAACATCAAAAGAAATTGGATCTATCGTTACGCTAAGGTAAATCTCTCCTTTAATATCAATACCTTCTTCAAGTATAACACTATTAACGGGATATCCATGAATTCTGAGTTTCATTAGTTCACTAACTGCAGTTTTAGCTTCATGCAAGTCATTAACTTTTTTGATTCCGCCAGCATTACCCCTGCCTCCTATCAAAACCAGAGCTTTGACCATTAACGGAAAATTGAGATTACTAATCTTTTCAAGTTCTTCCGCTGATTGGATTGTTCCAAATTGAATCGGTATGGGGATACCTTCAAGATCGAATATTGTTTTTGCTTCATGTTCGTACAAACGCAAACGTGCTCCCCCTAAAGATCATGTATAGCTTAACCATTCAAAATTGGTATATCCTCTTCTAAGTTAATAATTCTTTGCCGATTAATGGTTTTTCAATGTTGAGAGATCGAATTACAAAGTTTCAAGTGTGAATAAACACTGTATTATTAACATAGATAAATTATGAGTTCTCAATCTTATTACAAATAGCATCTGCCATTTCCGTTGTAGAAGTATTTCCTCCCATATCATAAGTTCTTGTTTTTCCTTCTTTAATAACCTCTGCGACTGCATTCTCAACTTGTTGAGCCGTTTCCTTTTCATTCAACCAGTCAAGCATCATTTTGGCCGCTAAAATCGTAGCAATTGGATTTACTTTATTTTGACCGACATACTTAGGTGCTGAACCATGAGTTGGCTCAAAAACAGCCATTTTATCCCCAATATTTCCCGAGCAGGCAAATCCCAGCCCACCAACCAGCTGCGCTGCTTCGTCAGAAATGATATCTCCAAACATGTTGGAAGTAACTAGCACTCCATAATCCTGAGGATTTTTTATCAACCACATTGCCATGGCATCAATATTAGTTTCCCACAATTCAAGAGAAGGATAATCTTTAATTAGTTTACGTGCCTCGCGAACCATTAATCCACTTGTTTCCCTTATCACGTTTGGTTTTTCAACTACAGTAACTGTTTTGTAGCCAACTTTCGTTGCATATTCCATGCTAGAACGTAATATTCGTTGGACACCTTTTCGAGTAAAAATTCTTGTTGAGATAGCTAAATCTTCTAAAGCGAAATCTTCAAACCTTTTAGCCTTAGGGTGATTATCTGCCAAAACTTTCATAACAGCTTCAGGAACTGGATGCCATTCAACCCCGGAATATAATCCTTCGGTATTTTCACGAAAAACTACCAAATCTATGTCATCTCTATAATTAAGAATGTTTCCAGGATAAGCTTTACACGGACGTAAATTAACATAAAGATCAAACAATTGACGTAATTTCACTATAGGACTAAAATAGATTAAACCTTTGTTTCTTAATTCCGGGTTGAGTTCAGCGACGGCTTCCTCTTTAGGTTTAGATGTTATAGCTCCAAATAAAGAACAATTGCACTCTTTAAGAAGTTCAATTGTTCGATCTGGCAATGGATTTCCCTCAGCCTTCCAAAATTCCCAACCTATATCTCCATAGAGATATTCAGCTTGATTGCTAAATCCTACAGTGTCCAGGACTTTCATTGCAGCTTCTACAACATCATCACCAATTCCATCTCCAGGGAGTATGGCGATCTTGTATCGTTTAGGCATAACATTACACCATTCCATTATTTTTATGAAGTTATATTTAGTGAAAACAACTGTGTGTTTATAGTGTTTTCCTATTCTAAGAAATCTTAAGGACCTTCAGACCTAGCTTCCTTTTTAAGTTGAGCAAGGATTTTCTGTAACTTAGATTTTAGGACTGGGATTTCAAGTTCTATGGCCTCCCAAACAAGTTTGTAATCGATTCCAAAGTAAGCGTGGATTAACCTATCTCTCATACCTGCCATGCTCTTCCATGGAATTTCAGGATACTTATTCCTAAGCCATTCAGGGATGTGCTTTGTTGCCTCTCCAACAATCTCAAATTTTCTAATTACAGCACTTGAGGTTTTATCATCTTGGGTAAGTTCTTCATAACTCATCCCTTCCACAAACTTCTCTATGGCTTCCATAGCTGAGAGTATATCCTTCAGAAATAGTGAATAATTCCTTTTCATACTGCTATGACCTCTTTAAGTACTTGTTCCTTTAGTTCAGGTCTCAGCGCTCTCTCTGAAACAACATCCACCTTCACATTGAGTTTTTCTTCAAGAAATTCTGCAAGATCAACAAAATCGAATAAAGTAGCTCCCTCAAAAAATCTTACAATAATATCTACGTCGCTACTTTCCTTCTGTTCCCCTCGTACATAAGAACCAAATAATCCAATGATCTTTGCCTTGTATTCTTTTTTTATTTCCTCTTGCAAGTTTTTGAGAGTGCTTAATATTTTTTCAAATTCGCTATTCATTTTCTTCGCCTCATTCAAGATTTTCCTAATCATTGTATATAGAAGTGGATGAAAGTTGGACAAGGGCGGTATTAGGATCGAAATCGTTCAAACATTATTCGATATAGTTTTTGAAGTATTCCTCTTAACTTTATGGACGTATAACTACATAAACGTTTAAACTACCATACAGTCATAATCGTTGATTGTGCATAATAAATAAGCTTAAGACGGAGGCACAACGAGAAATGATCGATTTAACAAAAAATGAGAAGCAACTTGAAAGAACAATTGAGAGATGTAGAGAACGCAATATAATAATCCCGACATTTGCACAGTTAAAGAACCCTGAAGCCATTCCTCAGAAAATAAAAGAAGAGTTGAAAACTCTCGAACTCTGGGAGATTGCTCCTCAGAATCTCTTTCGAATCACGTGGAAAAACGAACCTGTTGATAAAGGTGGACTCTTTCGGAACCTTCCTAACTATATTGAGTTACCCCCTGAAATTACTGGCGTGGAAGCTCGAATTATCGCGTTGATTGGCAAATGGTTCCCTACTGGCGCTCATAAAGTTGGAGCGGCATTTGGATGTCTTGTGCCTCCGCTTGTCACTGGACAGTTCGATCCCACGAAACATAAGGCTGTCTGGCCTAGCACTGGAAATTATTGTCGAGGTGGTGCGTATGATTCGAATTTACTTGCATGTGAAAGCATTGCGATTCTACCAGAAGGAATGTCCCAAGAACGCTTTGACTGGCTTAGCAATGTAGCTGGTGAGACCATCAAGACTCCAGGCAGCGAAAGCAATGTCAAGGAGATCTATGACAAAGTTTGGGAACTTCGTCGAACAAGGGATGACATCTTTGTTTTCAATCAATTCAATGAGTTTGGTAACTACCTGTTTCACTACGATGTGACAGGTAATGCAATGAAGGAAGTACTAGACAAAGAACTCGGTGGCGATAGATACAGCGGTGTCTGTTTGACTACAGGATCCGCGGGTACCATAGCTTGTGGTGACTTTATGAAGCAGCATTATCCAAGATCAAAAATTGCTGCTGGAGAAGCCGTTCAATGCCCGACACTGTGGTTAAATGGTTACGGTGCTCATCGCATCGAAGGGATTGGAGATAAACACGTTCCATGGATTCACAATGTTCGCAATACTGATATGATTATTGCAGTTGATGATAATGATGTCATAAATCTCATGCGCCTCTTCAATGAGCCAGAGGGGCACAAATACTTGATTAATGAGGTTGGTGTTTCTGAGGACTTCGTTTCAAAACTTAACTTGCTAGGCATATCCAGTATCGCAAATGTGCTCATGTCTGTCAAATTCGCAAAATACTATGAACTGACCAATAAGGATGTTATAATCACGATATTTACTGACTCAATGGAGATGTACGTTTCACGTCTGCAAGAAGCCCAGAAAGAACTTGGAGAGTATACAGAGAAGGATGCAATAAAGGATTACCACCGCTATATGTTAGGACAAAAAACAGATGCAATGATTGAACTTACGCATTATGAACGAAAAAGAATCCATCATTTGAAATATTTCACATGGATTGAACAGCAAATGTTTGATTTGGATGAATTAAATCGGCAGTGGTACGATTACGAAGCGTATTGGGGCGATATCCAAAAGTCGACACCCAAGATTGATGAGTTGATCATCGAATTCAATAATTGGGTTGGTTTACTTTAGCCTTGGTTTATTATTGAACCATAAGCAAAAATGTTTCTAGCTAAATAGATATCCATTTGGACCTGTGACATTGGTTT
>JAEORY010000377.1 GCA_016840645.1 Candidatus Borrarchaeota archaeon
TGTAACAACTGCTTGCCGTTATGTTGTGTGGTAGGCATGAGCGGTTGCCCCCTGATGTTCAACACGTAGATAGGTACTCTCAAGTCCTATCGCCTCCTTTAACGGGTGTTACAGGAAGTTGGTTCTCTTCGCCAAGGTTATCAGTCAGTACTATACGGTGATCACTGAGAGTTTCCTCTCTGTTTAAACCACCATTTACAGAGCAAGGGACTAGAGAAGCATCCCTTGGTGTGTTCTTCAACTCTGCTGATAACGTATATACCGTCATATGCATGACCTCTCTTAGGCTAATCAACCAATTACTCTCGCTCCTCACGGAACAAGCCCCCTCACTTGTTAGAGGGTGATTGACTGTTTTCTTGCACTTATCAATATGGATAATGATATTTCACAATCCAAGT
The DNA here is from genome assembly GCA_016840645.1 of Candidatus Borrarchaeota archaeon. The sequence continues at coordinate 402 of JAEORY010000377.1, forward strand.
TTTTAGAATCTATCTCGTTAAACATGCTTTTAAGAGATTATTATCATAGTCAGAGCAAGAAAGCTGAAGTATCAATAAAATCGGTTTGGCGAACTGCAAATGTTTAAGGCCCTGAAAATTAAAGATGGAAATGCAAAATCTACAAGACGAATATTATTTGTTACTGAAACCGATTTAGAAAAATCAGACGGGGCCTCGGTAAATGATAGAAAGGCAATTAACTGTCTTAAAAAATTTGGAAATTTGAAATGCTTCTATTTAAAGGAGATGAAAAAAAACAATCTACTACAGAAATATCTTTCTGCATTACATGTGCTTTTTTGGATAATTAGAAAAAGACCATATATTATTTTTTTACGTAATATTCATTTTACATTCTTTTTGGGCATTTTAAAGCGCTTACTTAGAATAAAACTAGTTTATTTAGTGTTATCTGTGCCTTTCAGATTAATAGAGTGCAAGCTTTACGAGGGGACTCCAGAACAATTGTCAAGAGTAACAGAGTTTATAATAAAGATAACAGAGCCTTTTGTTTTGCGAAAAGGTGCTGATATACTAATCACTTCGAATCAAGAAACAAAACAGCAATTAGTGGGATATGGAGTTGATGATAAAAAAATAAGAATAGTACCGTTTTATGTCGAGAGCACTTTTTTTGACGTTCCATTGAAGAGAGAACGTTCAAAACACTTTATAGTAGGATATATTGGAGGTTTCAACCAACTTCACGATCTTCTGTGTTTAATTGATGTAGTAAAAGATTTAATTATTAAAATAAAAAATTTGAGGCTTATATTAGTCGGTGACGGTTTTTTGTTAACTAAGATTAAGGATGAAGTGAAGAATAATAATCTAGAAAAGCATGTGACGCTCTTAGGTAAAATACCTCATTCTTCAATCCCGAAAATCATTCAGAACTTTGATGTGTTTGTTTTGCCATTAGTTAAGAATTTTATTCGAACTGCTTTGCCAATAAAGATATTAGAGGCTGCTGCTTCAGCAAAACCAATAATTCTAACTAAGGGAGGAGGAGGAGATAAAATTCTGAACGATACAGAGAGTTGTCTTCTTGTTAGACCTGAGAGCCCCAAGGAGATTTCTGCGGCGATATTAAAGTTATATAACTCAACATTTTTACAGGAAAAACTTGGCAAGGCTGCAAGAGAGCAAGTCAGAAAGTTTTCTGAAAGTTATGTGTGTAAAGAATATTCGCTTGTTTTAGAAGTTCTACAATAAAACAAGATAGGTCAAGAAACGTACTTTAAACTAGATACAGAAAATCACCATAGAATTTCAACTGCTTTCAATGGAAGAAATCACTGCGGTTAAAAATTAAGTCTCTTTCTTGATTAGTTTGAGCAGATTCTGTTGCTCATCTTTTGGTCCATGTGTATGAATCACATATCCATTGATGACTTTGACTTCATCACTTGGATAGATTGGATTCCCAGATGAATCATATGACAGCAGCATTTTGATTTTAGGACATTTTTTTTCTATTTCCGAGAGAAAAACGCCATCCAATTTTGATCCCTTTTCGACAAAATATGTTGCATATACAGGATATCCTTCTTTAAGGTAATTTGACCGTTCAATCGTTAGTTCGGCGTTGTTATATTTTTCTAAAATTATTTTCGTAATGCGTTTGGCGGCTTTTCCGTCTCCAAAAAGTTTTGGTAAATTTTTCATCTTTTTTTCAATTGTAGGGTTTTCTAAAGTATATTTGACATTTTGTATAATGTTTTTCTTTTCAGTTCCACAGAGAGTATTTATCCCAGCATTTAGGGTTTCTATCCACTCTGTATTGTATCTAAGGGTCAAACAGGGTACACCCAGAATGTATGCTTCCTTTTGAATTCCCCCCGAATCGGTTACAACCAATTTTGCTTTGTGCATTAAGTAAAGGAATTCCAAATATTCTAAAGGTTTTTCTACTATGATGTTCTCTGCTTCACGTAGTAATTTCAGTATTCCAAATTCCTTAAGGCGTGAATAAGTTCTCGGATGAATAGGAAATACTATCTTCAAGTCTTTTAATTCAATTAACGCTTCAATAATGCCTTTTAAAGTTCCCTTCTTGTCTACATTTTCTTGTCTGTGCAATGTAATCAATAAATAGTCTTTTGTATCTAATTTCAGGCGTTCCAATATTGTGGAGTCTTTAGCTTCAAATAAATGTTGATAACAGGCGTCTACCATCGTATCGCCTGTTACAAAAATCCTTTCTGAAGGAATGCCTTCATTCATCAAGTTTATTGCTGCGTTTAACGTGGGTGAAAAAAGCAAGGTTGAGCAATGATCAGTCAATTTTCGATTAATTTCTTCAGGCATACTCATGTCATAAGATCGTAAGCCAGCTTCCACATGGGCAAGAGGTATCTGTAGCTTAGATGTTGCAAGTGCACCCGCAAGTGTAGTATTAGTATCACCAACAACAATTACAAGGTCTGGCATATACTTCAAGAAGGTTTTTTCTAATCCTTCTAACATGGCTGCCGTCTGAATTGCATGGGTTCCCGAACCAACTCCTAGGTTTTCAATTGGTTGGGGTATATTGAGTTGTTGGAAAAAGATATCCGACAGTTCTTCAGCATAGTGCTGTCCAGAATGAACTACTTTTAGGTTAATATCAGGACATGCTAACATTTCTCGAACTATTGGTGCACTTTTTATGAATTGGGGTCTTGCTCCGACTATAATCATTATTTTAAGCAATTGTGCGACCTCACGACTTCTAACACTAAGTGTTTCATTTTCTGCGTGCGCTGTAACGGTAAAAAATGTTGCACGTTCCTTCGTGACTTACCATGCAAGGACCATAAGGATGATTCGGTGTGCATTCCTCTCCAAATAGAGGACATTGATCTGGGGGAAGTTTTCCAATAATCACAAGATGACAAGAACACCCTGGTCTAATATCTATAGAATGTTCTATAGGAATGTTATACTTTTTTCTCGCATCGTGATCTAAAAATTTTTCTTTTAAATGATATCCAGATAGAGGAACACGTCCAATTCCTCGCCATCGCACCGTTGCTGTTTCAAACACCATATTCATGATCTCCTGTGCTCTTATATTTCCTTCATCAGCTACTGTACGACTATATTCATTATCTACCTTTGGATCATTGTTTCTGATCTGCTTAAGTAGCATAAGAATCGCTAAGAGAACATCTAGTGGTTCAAAACCTGAAATAACTGTGGGCATAGAATATAGTTCTGGAAGGAATTGAAAAGGCTTGGTGCCTATTACTGTAGCTACATGACCTGGGCAAATAAAACCTTCGATATGCAAGTCTCCAATGCCCATAATAAGTTCCATTGCGGGTGGAATAAGTCGATATGATGTTAAGACGCTGAAATTTTCTGGAGGTCCCTTGATCATTGCTGCGGCTAAGGTAGGTGCCGTTGTTTCGAATCCTATCCCAAAAAAGACTATTTCTTCATTGGGATATTTTTGTGCCAGTTTGATAGCATCATTAACGCTATAAACTATTTTTACGTTTGCTCCCTCAGCCTTAGCATCTGCTAGAGAAATTTCACTTGCAGGTACTCTTATCATATCACCATAGGTTGCGATTATTTTGCCATCCTTAGCTAAAAATAATGCTTCATCAATGTCATGTGCGGGAACTACACATACCGGGCATCCTGGACCTGCAAGAAGCTCCAAATTTTCAGGTAGTAAGGTTCTCAGACCAGCACGAGTGATAGTTTGCTCATGCGTTCCACAAACATGCATTATTTTCACTTTGAACTCTGGCACTAGTTTACGTATTAATTTAACACACTTTTCAGCCTTTTCCTTTATCAAGAAGATACACCTACAATAAAAGAGAAGTTATGAATAGATCGCGAGATAATGACTCTTAGAAGAGTCAATTCCAAGAAACTCAAGGAGTTATATGCTTATAAGGGATCTCATTAATGCAGTGCTTCTAGTTGTACGATTTTGAAGCACATCAGACTATATAACCTCAAAAGCGTGAAAATGTTTATAAAGATGGCGAACAGACCCCTAAACACCTGATAGAGGCGTATTCATAGTGCTCGCGCCAAATCTGTCACAGGTACAGGAGCAAGAGTATCTGTCGATATGAAGAAATCGTATGTCCGACCTGCGTTTATAAGGGTGACGTCAACGATATCGCCGCACGCAACCTACGGGATCGCGGAGTATCTCTGGAAGGATATGGTCTTCAGTCCCCAAACTAATTGTTCATAATTCCGTTGGTTAGTACTTAAT
>JAEORY010000378.1 GCA_016840645.1 Candidatus Borrarchaeota archaeon
GGAACATCAACCGGATGCTGCCCAATAGTAGGCTCATCCAACACATGCAAAACATCCTCCAAACTACTCGTAAGAGAAACTGCCAACCTAACCCGTTGACTCTCCCCCCTCGACAGACTTGGACTAACTCGATCAAGCGATAAGTAACCAAGACCTACCTGACGGAGACGTTCCAACCGCTTAATGATCTCTTGATTGAGACGTTCTGAATAAGATTTAATCGCGTTATCTTTAAACAACTCGTAGACTGCATCAACATCGAGTCTCTGCAGCTCCTGAATATTATAACCCCTCCAAGTAACCTTATCCGCTTCCCTCGATATAGGGCTGTGAAAGTCTTTTGGCTGAATCTCTGAAAGCCAAGTGCCACAAACACTGCAGACTGAGGTTGTTGAGTAGCTTTCTATACTTTTTTCTGATTCTACCACTATGGTACTGGAACCTAAAGCCTTTGCCTGCTGAATTACTTCATTTATTTGCTGTCTTGATGAATCCTCCTCTAACTCAGCGAGAGTAAGACTGATCGAATGCTTTTTACCCGGATCTAATTTTTTACCAGAATAACTTTGGTCATCTATTATGAGAGCTTTCTCCCCGAACTCCTCAAGCAATAACTTTAACAGGCTCCGGTGACTGCCAAACGAGTTAACCACCAGAGGAACTCGAACAGAGACTTTCGACTCTCTATTAATCTCATATATTAATGCAACTATCTCGTCAAATGATAAAATTCTAACAGGCTCACCACAACTAAGACAGACTCTCGTACCAAATCTAGCATAAAGCAGCCTCAAAAAAGGGTGCAAACCCGAAGCCGTAGCCAAAGTACTATTCGGATTCCTATTAAGAAGATTCTGTCCAACAGCTATACATGGACCTACCCCAGTTATACTATCAACAGCTGCAGGACTTAGACGTTGACCAACTGAGCCAAACTGGAAAATCTCCTCAAACCTTCTACGCGCCTCATGATATAATGTTTCAAATACAAGGCTAGTCTTTCCACTACCAGAGACGCCGGTAACGACAGTGAGACCTGGCGGAAAATCTACGTCTATTGATTTAAGGTTATTTTCCCGTGCTCCCTTGATCCTAATACTCATTATCGTCTTGATATGTATGATAATATTTGAAACATAGGTAAAATTTACTCAGTATTTTCCAATTATAGGTCTAAAAGCCTCTTCTTAGGGTTGATATTATATTCGAAATTCATTTCTATTATTCCTGTGAAGACTCCTAAACTCTTGACTATCTTAGAAGGCGGCGACTTAAGATCTGACGGAAGATCAGACGAAGTAGTACAGACTGTAGAAGTCAACTTGAATTTATTACCTCAACTAATCAAAGGCCTATCAGCCAAAGACGAAGTAGTAAGAGGACGAACAGCCGACGCACTAGAAAAGGTAGCAAGAACTCATCACAAAAAACTAATCCCATACCTACCGATGCTCCTCGAAAAAGCAACACTCGACGAGGTATACATGGTCAGATTTCACATAGCAATGATCCTAGGCTATCTTAAAGTAGATGAAGCGAAAAAGAAAATGATCGTAGAGACGCTTTTCGACTTGCTGGATGATGACAGCGTATTCGTCCAATCTTGGAGTATAGTCAGTCTTACAATAATTGGTTTAGAGGACCAGACTTACAAGGAGGCTATAATTGAAAATATTAGTCCTCTGATAAATAGCGACAGCATAGCTCTTAGTAAGAAAGCCGAGAACTCCATTAATATCCTAGAAAACAGAATGCAGATACCGAAAGGATGGAATAAGAAAAAAAGGAAATAACTCGCGAAGCTGTCTCTATCTAGCTCAGATGGCTTGTTTACCCTTCTCACTGATCACATATTTTCCCTGCTCTGGGCTCTCAACAAGCTCCTCCTTCTTAAGACCTCGAAGCTTAGCCATCACACTTCTCCAAGGCATATCCGCTGCCTCACCGATCTCTTTGCAACCAGCAGGCTCAGAGAGGGTGCTCAAAGCCTTTAATATGTCCTTCTGTTCATCCGTTAACTCCATAGTTACCAGATTGCTCTATGTAATGATGTTTTAAAATGCTTAGCCTGAAACTTTTATTCATAGCATTCAACCAAATATGTGATAGCCAACCTTAGCAATGCATTGACCTTTTATCGAAAACTGTATATAATCTGCCTAACCTTTTTTCTCGTTGAATTTGATAAACAAGAGTTTACTCGAATCATTAAACCTCATTTGGGACATGTATGAAGAGGCCATTCAAGAAATACCCGATGAAGAATGGAGTACAGGCGACATCCCATACCTAACACCATCAAGAATAATGTGCCACGTAATCGAAACAGCCGAATTTTACTCACAGAACTCAAGGGAGTTCAAATGGGGCCACAGATTCGGTATAGACCACGAGAAAGCACCACCTGAATCACTACCATCAAAAGACCAGATGATGACCTACCATAAAGAAGTCAAGAAGAAAATAGTTGGTTGGCTGGACTCATTGGATGATGAATCGCTCTTATCAAAAGAGACGGTTTTTACCTGGACTGGCTCCACCATCTTGAGTAGAGTATTGTATATTGACGCCCATTATCGTCAACACTTCGGTGAAATTAACGCTGACCTTAGACGTCGTGGATTAGATAGGATAAAGTGGAAGACTTACTAAAGCCAAAGGCTATTATAGTTAACATTGTTAAGTAAACTTTATATATAACAATGTTATACCTAACAAGGTTAACTATGAGTCATAGAAGAAACACACACCACCACAGAAGACATCCCCTCCCAGAGAGAGGATGGGTACAATTCCTACTACTCCTACTACTCAACGAAGAACCAATGCACGGATACCAACTCAACGAAGTACTCGAAGAAAGAAAACTCGTCAAAAAAAACCGATTCAAAACCGGCAGCCTCTACACAATCCTAAACAGGATGGAAGAAAAAGAAATACTAAGCTCCCACCAAGAGGAAAGCGACGAAGGCAGAACAAGACGGGTATATCAAATCACAGAGACTGGAAAAGCCCAACTAAAACAAGGACTTGAGTACATGCTCCGACGCAAACAATTCCTAGACGAGATGGAGAAATACTACAGCAAACACTTCCCCGAGACTCAAGTTAACGGAGAAAAAGAAAATGCGTAGATATATACACAGACTTGGCACACATAGACATCGTTTCATAGGAACAATGTCTTTGGAGGAAGAGGTTGAAATGCTTGAAAAAGTAAAAGAAAACCTTGAAACTCGACTAGCCAACGTCAACGAGAGATTATTGAAGCTGAAGGAATAAACCCCAGTTAGCGGCATCCCAACAGCTTCAACAGATTAACCCCCATCTTTTTACTTAACCCTTACGTGAACCAATATCACAAATCACAGAAATTACTCCAACGTACTCGATCTTGTTAACCTTTCAAAAAAACATGATTGAACAGAGCTGATCCTATAATGCAAAATAACAAGAAATTTAATACTAACCTCCTCCCTTTTTGGGGATATGGAGAGCCATAACGACGAAGAGCTTGAAAAAATCAAAAGAAAGAAGCTTGAAGAAATGATGAACAAGATTTCTAGTAGCACTGAAAAAACCGAACCACCCAATATACCAACCGGTAAACCTGTAGACTTGAATGACGCCACATTCAACCAATTCGTAAAAGACAACTCACTAGCAGTAATCGACTGCTGGGCACCCTGGTGTGGCCCATGCCGCATAGTCTCACCAGTGGTAGAGGCCTTAGCCAAAGACTACGCAGGTAAGATAGCCTTCGGGAAGCTTAACGTAGACGAGAACAACATGGTTGCAAGACAGTATCGCATAATGAGCATCCCAACCCTTCTAGTATTCAAGATGGGGAAACTCGTCGACCAAATCATAGGCGCCATGCCAAGACAGATGTTAGAACCCAAAATAGTCGCCCATTTATAATCTACTAAAGTCTTTGAATAGATGAAAAGTCTATTCTAATAGTCATATACTAGGAAGACTGCTATAACTCGTTTTATTTTGGTCTTGTATACGTTACAAGATCTACAGCTTCTCGCTTCATCTGAGGTGTACCACCCGCCTCAGATAAAACAGTCATAAGTAGCTCCGCATCCTTTACTTGAACGCCACCAAAATAATCCACTCCACGTTCAAAGACCGGGTCAGGCACCATACTAGCCGTAGGACCTACCACAGCAATCTTCCTTGCATCATAAGAGAGCTCCAGAAGCCTGTCTAACGTCCCATTAGCTATCGCAGACCCAGTGATCACAACAACCGCAGATTGAGGTAACAACTCCTCACACGCCGTATCCGGGTAGACTCCTTCAGGTCGAGGACTACTACGTTCAAGAATGTACAACTTCTTAGCCTTTTTTTGCAGAGGAGCTATAAAGGGTTTAATCATACCCACCATCGACACAACATCTCCAGCATCAACATCCAATACATTTATCAGATTCTCTCTCAGTAAAGGATAGTCGTCTAGGTTCTCTCTAATTATCTTCTGGCTAAGAGCATTCAGAGTTGCTACACCAATAATCCTCTTAAAAAGATCCCATGAATCATTAAAATCAAGCAGAGTCTTAACAGAAATATCCGTAAGATGCCCAGCATCATCAATAATATCACAGCAATCAGGATTAGTCTCAGATACAAGACT
>JAEORY010000379.1 GCA_016840645.1 Candidatus Borrarchaeota archaeon
TTGAGCTGAGGCCAGTGACGAAGGCACATCCAAAGCTTAGCTAATCATTTTGATGGGATCGACCATTCTAATACCATCATCATTGCAATTACGGAGGATGTGCTCAAAGATGCCATTGAAATGGAGCAAAAATACGCACAAGGGAAGTTTCCAGTATACTATGATGAATCGAAAGAAGTTCTAACAAAACTCGGACAAGAAGTTAAATTAGTAGATGACAAATATAGACGAATGCCAGCCGTCCTCATAGTAGATAAAGAAGGAATCATACAATATGCTTACTATGGTGATTCTGGCAGTGACAATCCTAAAATTGAGGAATTATTGGAAGCGATAAGAAATCTAAAGTAGCAACTGATTTGGTAGGGAATAAGAAAGAAAAGATTTATGATTTCTTATTTCCAGAACTTAGCCAAAGTTGACCAAATCGCCAGTGTTCTTATTTTTAAGTCGATAGAGCTGAATACCGCATCAATAAAGAATAAAAACACGCTAATGACAGAATCAAAGTAATTTCAAAGGACGGAGAACTTGATAGAGATTAGAATGAAGGATAAATTTGAAATGGTAGGAAAGGAAATTGAAGAATTCTCTCTACCGAATTCAAGGGAAGAAAACGTAAACATCAAAGACTTCATCGAAAAGAAAAAAGTTATCGTTGCTTTACTTAGAGGCATCAACTGACCATATTGCAGAGCACAAGTTCGCAGTTTTGCTAAAGATAAAGAGCAATTTGAGCAATTAGATACGATCATTTATTCAATCTTGGTTGACAAGCTTGAAAATGCTATCAAGATGGAAGAAAAGTACGCGAAAGAAGAATTTCCGATATATTACGATGACAATAAGGAAGTTGTCAAAAAACTACGTCAGGAATTTAAAATTCGAAAATTAGGACGCATGCCGGCTCTACTTATAGTCGACAAAGAGGGAATCATTCAATACGCTTATTACAGTGATTCTATGAGCGACATTCCGAAGAATAAAGCATTATTCGAAGTGCTTGAAAAGCTAGATTAAGTGATTTGGTAGGGAATAAGAAGGAAAAGAAAGATGATTTCTTGTTCTTGATAACTTAGCCAAAGTTCACCAAATTGCCTACTATTAATTTTTGAGTCAATCGCTGCATTCGGTCTTAATAAAATGTATGAATTTTTGTATTAGGAATATCAAACGCATCTTTCTGAGTTTCAAAGAAGAAAAGTCTAAATTTCAAAGATGCCAATTGTTTTGTCTTCTGAACAAGAAATCAAAAATGAATCATCTAAACTGAATAAAATCTTTCTAACTGGCTCGGAATGCCCAGTTAGTCGTAAAATACATTCACCAGTACGAACATCCCACAGACCTATGGAATTATCATCAGAACCTGATGCGAGGAATTTATCGCTATGACTAAATGCTATGCCTAATAAAGGCTGTGTATGCGCGTTTATGAGTTTAACTGGAGATTTAGAACTGCTTTGCAATAGATAGATGTCCCCGCTCCAAGGTCACTATTTATGACACGTTTGATATTCTTATAATTTAAAATCAATTTGTAGACTAAATGAAAGAGAGTCAATAGTTGGATGCTTAAGCCACAATATAAAATTCAAAATTAAATGCTTTTCAAGCAGAGTCCTCCCTATGAATGTTATTGGAGCAAAAAAAGAATGTAACATTAAATTCATCTAATATGGGATTTGCTTTCGAGTAAAAGACACGCTATTAGTAACGCTACTACTGAAACAATTCTATTTCCTCAACACGGTGTAATTTTATACCTATCCTGATGAATATTATTACCTGTTCACCTCGATTCAACTGGCTAAAGGAAAACTGATAGTCTTGCATCTCGATTCGCCGCTTTACAGTCGTAGTTACCACAAAGTTTATTAAACGAGAATTACCCTGAATCTTGGCTGAAAACAATGGGAACATATAGACTTTCTGTGGTAATCGAAAAAGATAAAGACGGCTACTTTGCATACTGTCCTGAACTACAAGGATGTTATACGCAAGGAGATACATATGAAGAGGTTTTAGAAAACATAAAAGATGCAATTACGCTTCATATACAGGACAGGCTAGCGAATGGTGAAGAGATACCCTACGTTGAAGTAATAAACTTAACTTCTGTCGAAGTGACCGTATGAGTAAGAAATTGCCCCGCGCTACTGCCACCCAAGTGATTAAGGTACTTGAAAGAGCGGGCTTTTCTTTCGCTCGTCAAAGTGGGAGTCATAAAATCTATAAGAACATCGAGGGAAAAAGAGTAACTGTGCCTTATCATGCTGGGAAAATACTTCATCCTAAGTTATTGAAAAGCATTCTTAGAGATGCAGGGCTAACATTAGAAGAATTCAAAAACATTTTGAAAGGACGTTGATAACTATTTTTGTGTTTCTTCTTTTTTAACTAATTATCTTATTTCTGGCGTCATAACAAATCCATGGATTTTAAAATCGATGTCAAAAGTAAAGACTTCATTTATACTCCGCCTCTCCATCATTGCGAAACTGAGGCTATCGAATACACCTATGTATATTCGGGAAATTGCTCTTTAATGCCTGGGAGATCGTTTTGCTGTGTGCGATAGTTCACATCCGTAATACCGAGTCTATAGGCGCCCCATCGATCAGCAAGCGCAAATTATAAATGATCCTGCACTTCTCTGAGAGTATCCAGAGCGCCTCTTCCTGTGCTGGAGTGGGAAAGATCCTAATTCGCTGTGTCAGTTTCATAGAATTCACGCAGGCCGACTCTGGTGGTCTTTTGCAAGGACTGTTCAGCAAAAAACTATATAATGCTAGCGGCTTTCATCCCCTCACTGTCGGAAGGGGACTTCCCACTGCATAAGTTAACTATTTTAATGATATTATACATTGAAATATTCAATGAAAGATCTCATGGTGAATGTGAATGACAGAAACCAAAGTTGTGCAAACAGAATTATCTCTTCCAGAATATGAAGCGCTAAAGAAAGTACTAGAAAGAAATGGCCTTACTTTAAAAGATGCCATAAGAGATGCTATTTTGCAATGGACCTCTGAAAATTACCCCTTAGATGACGATTCATTTTTCCAGCTAAAACCAGTTAAATTTAAAATTAAGGTGAAATCGGAGGAGATAGATCATTTTCTTTATACAGGTGGAAAACCATGAAACTGCTCATTGACACCTCTGCCTTTAAGGCATTTTACGATGAGGACGATGAACATCATGAAGAGGCTACATCCTTTTTAAGGAGAATTAAGGAAGAAACAGTTCCCTACAAAAGATTCTTTACCACAGATTACGTACTTGACGAAACGCTTACATTAATTAGACTCGCACATAGCCACGCCAAATCTGTTGAATTTGGGGATGCGCTTTTGAATTCTAAGGCAATCTTATTGATCTATATTAACGAAAATGTTGTAAAGAACGCATGGAACATGTTTAAGGAATACACGGATAAATTTTGGAGTTTTACAGATTGTGTTTCCTTTATAATTATGAAAAAACTTAAGATTACTTCTGCATTTGCCTTTGACAAAAATTTCGTACAGGCGGGCTTCAGAATAGTGCCCTAAGCACTTTTTGTTTTTCTACAAAAAAGTTAAAATAATCATCCACAGCGTATCCATTTTTTCCTTATTGAGAATCTCATTATCCCCCAAACTCCACAATAATCAGATCAAAGAGATTAGAGGATTAGAATATCTTACCAAGCTTAAAGAACTCTATCTTGATGATAATCCAATAAAAGAAGAGGAGGAACATTTAGCGAGAAAAGTGCTCAGGTGCTTGTGAGATACTGCCAAGAAAAGGCGAGCAAGGCAAAATAAGTCTTTTAGATGTACTTTATAAGACAATATATGAAGTTAAGACATATGACACGGTGTATATTTCTCGTTTCTCTGTAAGTACAATTATTAGTATAGTCTTGTGTGCTTATATCAAACATGACTTGCATTTCTTTTTTCTTTCTAATCTCTACTAAATCTATATAGAATGAAGATTAATATTGGAAAAATGACAATTATTCAATTGATGCTTGCTATTTGGAAACTAATAGTTTAAAGTAAGGTATATACATATAACAAAAACGTCTAAACAATTTCAAAGATCCCAATTGTTTTGTCTTCTGAACAAGAAATCAAAAATGAATCATCTAAACTGAATAAAATCTTTCTAACTGGCTCGGAATGCCCAGTTAATCGTAAAATACATTCACCAGTACGAACATCCCATAGACCTATAGAATTATCTGCAGAACTCGATGCAACAAATTTGCCATTATGGCTAAAAGCTATGCCTAACACAGGCTGTTCATGGGCTTTTATAAGCCTGACAGGAGATTTTGAGCCACTTTGCCAGAAATAGATGTTATTATCGAAACATGCGGATGCTAAAAGGTCAACGTGTTGCGGCGAGAACGCTACATCTGAAACGTAATTGGCATGTGAAAACACCTGTAGAAGTTCTCCTGTTTCTAGATTCCACAAACGTGCTGTTTTATCTTTAGAAGCAGAGGCAAGTGTTATATCATAGCCAATAGCAACACACCACACTTGATCAAGATGTCCTTTTAGTGTTCTTAGAAGTTTACCAGAATTTGTATCCCATAAGCCTATAGTTTTATCATTAGAACCTGATATCAATACATTT
>JAEORY010000380.1 GCA_016840645.1 Candidatus Borrarchaeota archaeon
TATAATGAACTATATCTTGATTTGAAGAGCAAGAAAACTATCTAATAGTACTATATAACATATAATAGGGGATTCCTATGAAGTTACCAAAAGAACTTCTTTTAGGATTAATACCACCTCACATGCTGGATCGTGGTCTTATTGTTTTGGAAGAAACGCTAATAAAACCAATAAAAAGGCTTTTTGAACAAAGAACACTTCCAAAAGAGGGATGGTCTGATGAGTCAATTAGATTATTGCTCAAGGTTTTGTCATCTATGGATACAGATAAGGATCCTAAGGCGGCGCGAATCGGCGAACGGGAAGCGAGAATTGCATCGCCTTTAGTTTCAGAATTAGCTGCGGGATTTAATCATGGAGTTGGAAGAAGTGGTGTATTAATAGATCCTCAACCAAAGGCAGCAGGCGGATCTTTAATGTATCAGATCGCTAACAGACTTGCGACAGACTTACTCAAAAAATTTGGAATTGAAAATATTTCAGGGGCGTATGTTATCCCTCTAGCTACTGGTATGAGCATTGGTCTGGCATTAAAAGTTGCACGGGATCTTACAGGAGGACAAGAGGTCGTTTATCCTCGAATAGATCATAAATCACCGTTAAACGGTATTTCACTTGTTGATTTGCAACCGAAAATTATACAATGTAAATTAGACGGTGATGCTGTTATTTCTGATCCAAATGATGTTGAAGCAGCAGTAAATGAACACACTTCTGCAATTTTGACAACAACTACCTTTTTCCCACCACGACAGCCTGATGACGTAATTTCAATAGCAAAAATAGCAAAAGAAAAGAGGATTCCACATGTAATAAATAATGCTTATGGCGTGCAATCACCTGTGATAATGAAGATGATAAGAAGCGCGATTTTTAAAGGACGTGTAGATGCAATAATCCAATCTACTGACAAGAATTTTCTGTGCCCTGTTGGCGGATCTATTATAGCCGGACCTGATGAGGAATTTCTTAAAAGAGTAGCGCATTCATACGCTGGACGTGCAACTGCTGCACCAGTTGTACAATTTCTGGCAGCAATTCTATCATTAGGAGAGAACGGATATAGAGAATTAATACAGCGACAAAATGAATGCTATAATTTATTGAAAACAAGACTTGAAGAGACGGCAGAAAAATATGGAGAGCGTTTACTTGAAATAGATAGTACTATCGCTGTAGCAATGACAATTACAGAACCAAGAATCGCGCATAAAATAGGTGAGCAATTATACACTTCACGAGTAACAGGACCACGCGGGTTACCTAAGGCAGACTCTACTTTTGGAACATGCTATAACACATATCCAACCCAATATCTTACAATTAATGCTGCTATTGGAGTAGAGAAAACAGATATTAACACAACTGTAAAACGATTAGATGAACTTCTCAGTAAACATCCTCTCTCATAAACAGCGGTCAATTACCCCACCCTGACGGATGGAGTCTTCTTGCGGAGGTTAGATGAAAGGAAATTTGTTATAGCCTCCAGGAAAAGCAATGTTAAACTAACTTTTTTATAGTAGCCTTCACCCATTTAACGAGTTCTGGGCTTCCTCCCTTCATTAACGCTTCTTTTTCTGCAAGCAAATTAATAGGTGAGATTTTAAAAAACCATCCTGCTCCATACGGATCCGTTATAACCAAATGAGGATCATATTCTACATCTTGATTCACTTCTACTATTTTACCAGAAATTGGGTTGTAAAGAGTTAAAGAGCCCTTCCACGAATCCGATGCCCCTACTGGCTTCCCCGCAGTTATTTCATACCCAACTGGATAGAAGATTTCGATGAGCGCAAACTCTTTAACCGCTTTTACAGCAAGTTCATTGAGTCCAATTATCGCCAAATTGTCACTTTCTATGTGAATCCATAAAAACTGGTCGGAATAATAGAGATCATCAGGGAATACATAACCTTCTATTTCCATTTTTACTTCTCCTAAATATAATGTATAAATCTCCTGGCGGTCGCGTTCATCGCCCATCTCCCACCTCAAGAGGTTTTAAGAGGTGGAATCATTTGTATTTTTTATTTTATTTAATAGCGCGATACCTTGCTCCATGTTCGAGTGGAAATGTGTTTTATCCATACCTGCTGCAAAAACCACTGGTAAGTTGATCGTTTTTTGAGGCGATAACTGTCCAAAATCCCATTGTAAGCCAATTGAACAATCATCAGGACCTCTAGAATTGATGTTTCCTAAGTTAAGGTGATGTGATTTGATTCTGAGTGCATAAGGACTGTTACATTCATACCGGGATGATTTAATTGTACTACAGAAGCCCGCATGAACATTAGATCGCGAATGGTATTGGTAGACTATGTCATCATCGTACCTTGCAAAATTATCTTTGTAACTCTCCTTACCCTCGATATCAAGGTCTATGAGCCAATAAAGAGAAACATCAGCAAGTGATGAGTTTTTGGAAGTGTTTTTTATCGTGTAATCAATCATAAAGAACGGTTGCTTTGGAAAATACACACAGATGTTAAGAGATAAGGGTATATTCCTCAAGGGATCGTATTGCAGAAAAGTTTCTCGGTATCGAATTCTGTGACCACTAATTTCTGCAAATGAAGCAGTCGTGTCAACGACCTCCCAATAATCGCAACTTTTTATGATCTTCCGAGAATCATTCATGTCGCATTTTATCCAGAGACCATTTACTCTCTTTAGCGGGTTATCCAATAATCTGTGTTCACCAGTGTCATCAACATATGTGATTCGTGCGATGTCAAGCCCCATCAGATCCGCTTCCGTGATTCATTTAGAGCAAAGCATTCGTGACTCTACTATCATTCGTTCAACAGTGGAAATTAGCGCCCACCTCCTCAAAGTTCTTGCACTACATCATCAGCCTCATATAAAGATCTAATACTTAATTGTTACTGTTAAAACTTTCCCCATCGGCATATTCTTTCCGATTTTTAGGCACTTACGATAACAAACAGCACAAAGTACTTCAATTAAACGCTTAACAAAAAAGGCTTTATTACCTTAATAGTTACGAATTAAACTGAAGGATCAAATTGATATGATTGAGGGACAAGAGTGGAAAGTGTACAGTACATCATGCAGAATCATCCTTGCTATAGCAACGGGCATTCGAGATACGGGCGAATTCACCTTCCTGTGGCTCCAAAATGCAATATAAAATGTAACTACTGTGACCAAAAAATAGGCTGCAGTTATCATGCGTTTAGACCCTCAGTGGCTACGAAAATTCTTTCGCCTGATGAAGCTGTTGAGTTAGTCAGAAAATACGCACACAATGAACGGTTGAGAGTCGTGGGTATTGCAGGCCCGGGTGAACCGCTTTACAATGAAAATACATTCAAAACACTAGAGAAAATTCATACTGCCTTTCCAGAGTTGATACTGTGTCTGAGCACAAATGGTCTTCTATTAGAAGACTATGCTGAAATGTTGAAAGACTTAGGTGTTAAAGCTTGCACAATAACTATTAACTGCGTAGATGAAAATATTGGAACTAAGATATACTCCTATGTGACATACAAAGGTAATAGATATGAAGGATTTGAGGGAGCCCAGCTCTTGATAGAAAAACAACTGAAAGGGTTAAGTGAAATTG
Source organism: Candidatus Borrarchaeota archaeon (assembly GCA_016840645.1). The sequence goes on from JAEORY010000380.1 coordinate 3,599, forward strand.
TTAAACAAGGGATAGTTACCAAAATAAACACCGTTCTGATCCCAGGAATAAATGATATGCACATAGCAGAGATTGCTGCTGAAGTGAAAAGAAGAGGTGCACACCTCCAGAATATAACTCCGTTAATCCCTGTAGCTTCTTTTAAGGATATTAGAAAACCGACATGTAGCGAAATAATAGATGCTAGGAATACCTGCGAAAGAATAATTCCTCAATTCCGACACTGTAAACAGTGTAGAGCAGATGTTATTGAGGTTGTTTAGAGATTTCTAAGTTTCTTTCTATTTTAAAAAAGAATAGTTATTATTTTATATAAAAACATGACAGAGTCATTTTAAACTGAATTGTTGAGTTCAACTATCTACTCAAAATACAGGTTAACTCAACTGTTATACACTTCAGGAGGAATTGAAATGACAAACCGTTTGGAAGATGTGAAGCTAAATGTGAAGCTAAAGCTTTCAGCATTATGGGTAACTGTAATGTTTTTGTTTGCATATGTGGATATTTTAGGAAGGTACGAGCCGGGGCATATAGAGGATATAATAGCCGGAGAAGTAGCAGGTTTTCAAATTACTCAAGTATGGATATTGTCAGCTTTGATATTAATGACGATTCCGAGTCTTATGGTTTTCCTGTCCCTGATATTACCAGCTAAAGTGAATCGCTGGGCAAACATCATCGTAGGCATAGCCTATATTATTGTTCAGCTCAGTTCATTATTTATCGGAGAGTCTTGGGCTTATTATATATTTGGTTCTATTGTAGAAGTTGTGCTTCTTGCACTAATTGTCTGGCATGCATGGAAGTGGCCTACCCAGGAAGGTTAGCCCTAATAATATACTATCATTGTTTGAAACTGCAATCCTCTTTTCTCTTTTTTTCTTTTTCACCAGAAAACAAGGTGAATTGCGTGAAAATATAGTTTCACGACGTTAAAAACTAAATCAATCTACGCGGAAACGGAATAAAAAATCTATTTCTAGAATCAAACTTAGTTTAAATGTCTTTACAGCGTTCATTAAGCTTTATTTTC
>JAEORY010000381.1 GCA_016840645.1 Candidatus Borrarchaeota archaeon
GATGATATCTGAGATGACATCAGCATTTGCCCGTCAGATAATTCGTGATGCACTTCGGGTGCGCGATCAGGAACGTGTATGGATACATACTTGGAATCATACATTAGAATTAGCAGAGGAAATCGCCCAGCAAGCTCAACTACATGGTGCCAATGTTACCATGAGCATAATGACTGAGTCTCTGCTTACTCATGCCCTGAAACAGGCCCCCCAAGAAGCTGTGACGACACCACCCCAACATTGGCTTGCAGGAATAGCGAAAGCCAATGCACTTGTAATACTCGATGGGCCACAAGATCCCAGCATTTTAAAATCAGCAGATAAAAGCAAAGCGCTTCATGTGACAGGACAAATCGTTCGGCTATTAGACACTGCTTTTTCAAATCGTGTTCGAACAATCCGAGTATGGTCAACGGGATTTACGGAACAGGCAGCCAAAACTTATGGTGTAACGCATTCAAAACTTATGCAAGAAAATAACCGATGTATGACAGCTCACCAATCTGCCATAAATGACCTTGGACAGCGTATTAAGACGCTACTAGGCAAACACCGTGAAATTCATCTTAGCTCAAGTGAAGGAACCGATCTCCGATTTCGAACCCAAGGAACACCGAACATAAATGATGGTATCATTGATCAGGCAGATGTTAAAACTAAAAATGTGCTAGCTCAGTTACCACCCGGTTCTATATCAATTCCAGTCGATGCATTAAGTGCTGAAGGAAGCGTTGTTTTCAATTGGCCACGAGCTTATCTAGGCGATATAGTCCAAAATTTGAGATTGGATTTTAAGAAAGGCCAGATAACAGGGTTACGTGCTTTAAAAGGTGAAAACACGTTGGAACGTGCTCTTCGTGCTGGAAATGAGATGAAAGATCATTTAACGCGATTAACGTTTGGAATCAATCCTAATGCCTCGACACCGCTCGGACAACCACTCGACGAACTGATTCCAGGATCAATAACCCTCGGACTCGGTGATAATATTTTCATTGGTGGACAAAGCCGAAGTAATCTAAACTATAATCATACCCTAAATGATGCGATTGTGAGTATTGGACCTACCGCAGTAATTATGGATGAGAAACTTACGCTATAACATGAATAATTCTCAATTAACTAGCTTGTCTCGTCAATGAGGATAAACACCGCTCCTATAATAATTAGCAGTCCAGCAATCCCCCATGCACCAATTGCAATGACAATTCCCGTTCCAATGAGATAAAAGGCTGAACGCGTTGGATCAGCTTCTATTTGTAGAGAAAATCGGGTTAACACGATATAGGACAAGATCAAGGCAATAAGGCTCACAATCACCATGAACACTTCGTAAACATTCACAGCAAAGAAAGGCAACCCCCATCCGATAATAACCATGTATGCCCAAAAAAAGACTGAGAGTAGACCTAAGACCATCCCCAAGATAGAGCCAAATTTCACTAGATGATTTGCGGCTTCATTTAAATTCATATTTCAGTCCTCACTCTTTGAGTTACCATCTATTCTTATCTTAAAATGTCCGGTCTGAAACACTAAGAAAAAAGAAAAGATGCGAGGAACTCAGCCTTCATCAGGCTTGTTCCTCGATTGTTTTCAACCCGCTGGATTAGGCTTTCACATTTTCTTTGTCCAGAATCACTAAGATTCCAGCAATGAAGATAAGAAATCCTCCAACAGCGGCCCAAGAGAGAATTCCCAAGATAATCATGGGAATTGCTGTCGCGTGATAGTTTACATCGAGCATTGGAACATACTTACGCCAAACGATAAATGCACAGATAAAGGCAATAACATCAAAGATGATAGATACCAAATAGCTTCCTGCGGCTAAGAGCCAAAATGGACCCCACAAGGGCATCCATATGACGATATTGATTGCATAGTAAGCCATTGAAATCAATGCAATTATTATGGCAATGATAGAACCCCAAAAGCTCAATAATTTAGCATAGTTTTCATAAGCCATGAGTAGTATTCCTCCTGAAACGAGGATAACAAATGATGTACAGGTTCCCCAGAAAAGGCTTTCGTGCGAAAGAGAAAATGGTTATTTTGGGAATCAAACAGGGTTTGAACTGAAAAATCCGCTACCCAAATAAATTTAACATTTCATATTGCGGGTGAAATAATAAAAAGGTGAAAAAATTCAATGTCAAGACGCGCCCAATATTATCGTCCTCCTCGGCGGGTACCCAGCGATGAAAGCAAAAATCTACCCCAACGGACGCGCACTCGCGATATTATCATTTTATTTGTTGGGTTGATTGTTGCATGCCTAATTCTTTTTGGAGTGAGTATTCTCTTGGGGCAGTTTGGTCTTCATACGATGGCCCTTGGCGTATTTATGTTTGCAGTAATTCTGGTATGGGTAAGCATCGGTGTTGGCGTCACCGTAGGCATTACCTATTTTGTAATGCAATCGTTCCTAAAACGGGAATTTAAAAGACGTTTTGACCGAATGGACCAAGAACGCCATGCACGATATCGTAAAATGATGGGACTGGACAACCCCGAGGATGATAAAGAACAATAAGTGTTTATCCTGTATTAAATTCCAAATTTCTTAGCAATTTCGTTTTCCTGCCAATATGCATATGATAAGGCAAACTCTTCTTTGTTATCCCGAATCATTCCCCAGATATTGGAAACTAACTGTTTTCCTTTTGAGGATAACCCAATCCGCTTCTTCTTCTCAAGAGACTCCACTAAACGGCGGCCAAGCAATCGACTGTCAAGCAAGCTTTTTTTTCGTTTCGCAGCAGCATCCCGCGTTTTTAGTAACAGTGTGATTGGACTAATAACCTGGTAACCCAATGATTCAAGAACAGCCGCCAGATACTCGGAAACTTCCAAAGCTCCAAAGCTTCCAGCTGTCACTATGAGTGCTGCATATTTCCCAAAGAGACGAGGGCGAAGAGTCCACGGCCAGAGCCGATCAAGCAAACACTTGAGGCGTCCAGGTGGTCCCATTAAAAACACTGGTGTCGCTAAAACGAAGCCTGGAGAAAGTAAAAGCGATTCTTGGAATACTTGTACATCGTCTTTCACGATACAATCATCTTTTGTTTCGCAGACGAGGCATCCTCCACATGCAGCAAAATTCATAGCTGGCGTCATAATTACCTTAGTTCGAAACCCGACTCGTTGTAATTCCTCAATCATCTCAGTGGCAATCTCATGGATTTGACTCTTCTGTCCTTGAGGACTAGCCATTAGAACTGGTATGCTGACCACGTATATGCCACCTGAATAAAGCATGAGTTTTGATCTGTGAATAGCCTAATCGATTTATTAGCATCGCTGCACTTTAAGAGCTTGACGACTCAACTCATTTTTCATCGTTTCTGTTAAGAGCCATTTAAGAGGAAGAAACACATGAAGGAACTTGAATAGGTGCAGGCTTATGGGATCAGAAAATGATTTATTCCATCGGGCAGTCATCGCTTTAGGCGATGAGGATTACGATCGAGCTGAAAAACTCACAAAAGAACTCCTTGAGCTGAATCAACAGAACGTTGATGGATGGAACTTCCTAGCAAATATCTACCAGCAAAAAGGGCTTAATAGCCAAGCTATCCAAGCGGCTAAAAAAGCCACTGAACTTGACCCCAAGAATCTTCAAAACTGGAACAACTTGGGTTATCTCCATCTACTCCAAGGAAATTGGACGGAAGGTGAACGATGCTATGCTAAAGCCGCCAGTCTTCCCAATCCCACACCAACTATCTTTCTTAACCACGCTTGGGCACTTATTGAATTAGACAAACAAGAACAAGCCGAACAACAACTCCGTCGAGCACTAGACTTATCTCTGGAAGATACTCTTTTTGACGATATCAAAACCAACGAACACTATACAAAACTCCGGCCCCTCTTCAAAAAAATCCAAAAGCAACCCTAGCGAGCAAGCACTATGGATCTTCTTTGATAATGAAAAAACTACCACACGTGACAGTTTGCCCTACCCCGGGTATTTGACGTAATTGATTCACTACAAGCTCACCAATCTCCTGAAGCGAACCACCTCTCGCTTTTAGGATAATATCCCATTGTCCTGCAACGACGTGCACTTCTGCCACGTTTTCGAATTTTGCTATAGCCTGTGCCACATCCTGTTGTGAAACATTGTTCACCGGATTATAGGTCAGTAACACAAAAGCCGTAACAGGTAAACCAATCTGAGAATAATTAGGAATCGCTACCACACGTTTGATGATCTTATTTGATTTCATTCGATCTATCCGATGCTGGACAGTAGAGCGAGGTAGATATAATTTTCGTGCAATTTTCAAAACCGATTGATCTGCATCCCGTTGAAGCTCTTGTAAAATCTGATGGTCCTTATCATCAATCATGTTTGGCATTATGACGAAGATATTATTTAATTGTTGTTATTTTTTGGTAATATGCTTATGCTGTTAGCAAAAAGCTAATATGGTTAGATAATATTTAGAGCGATGGGTGCGTCAATATGGTAATGGAATCTATTCCGCATCGTCAGCTCTCAAGCGAAGTAGCTTCAGACGTGGAACACGGAGTACGGTTCCGTTACCGTTCCATCCGTTCTCCTCGAGCCCATGCAATTCTCACTGTACAACATGAACTCTGTCGGACAATTCGGAGA
>JAEORY010000382.1 GCA_016840645.1 Candidatus Borrarchaeota archaeon
GGAAATTGTTCTAATACAAGCCATTGATTATCTGATAATTGGGAAATTTCCTTATATACATCGGAATTGAAGAACTGCTTTAAACATTCAACTACATTGTCAGCAATGGATTGCCATTCCTCTTTTGTTACATCCAATCCATATTCATGTTCAAATAATGCACAGGTTTTTGGATCTGTTAGGTAATTTTTGTTTTTTGAACTTAAAAATTCTTTTCTCATTAAGTTCAAAGTGGTTTCTATTTTTTGTTCGATGTCTATATTTCCGATACCGGCCTTTATTTCATTTAGCGTATTATCAATACACTCATGGACCTTGCTCCCGGCCCACATCTGCCTGTTTTGAAGTTGCTTTAATATATAAATCGTCCTGGTTCTTTTATCCACAGCAAAATCCCATCCCCCCCAAAAACCATAATATTGAAAATAGTACATTCTGCGACATTTTCTAAAGATATCATCACGCGAAACAGACCATGAAAAAACGTTTTTAAACTCTTTCAATTCAACTACTTATATAATATTGAAAAAGTTGCCCCCCTCCCCTATTCATTATCTTGTCAGCACTTTGACAATTCTATCCTCATTCAGTAATCCGTTTCTCATGAGAAGCCTGACAGGAAATTCTTTAATGGTAGAATTTTTAAATCCATCAAGTATTTTCATCAATCCTCTCGAGGTAAGCAAGGATAGATTCAGCTCATAATCGTATTCACACGCTCCGATAAAGTCGTCTGAGAACTCATTTGCCACAATTATTGCTTTGGTCACATGATAATTTTTCTTCTCACAAAGATTCACATAGGATTTCAGTTGTCTGGATACGGAGGTGTAATGGTTATATTCTTGATCCTTTTTTGTTTTGCATTCGACCAGCATGAGATCTTGATTTCCAAGATTGATTAATATATCAATCTTATGGCGGCTAGTATTGAGGCTATTTTTCAATTTGTGGTCTGTATTGAATCCAAGTCTATTGAATATTTTTTGTGTGACTTTTTCATACAACAGCCCCAATTCGATCTCTTTGACAAATAACCCCTTATCGTGCAGCGTTTTTAAGTCTCTTCGTCCAATCGCATCGAAATTTTCGATATAAAGATCATCGATGTCTCTATAGTTTTCGATGATATTTTTGATCAAATTTCCTCTGGATTTAATGTTATGACCTTTGCAATATTTTAGAAGCTCGTCTCGTATAAAAAGATAGAGTATATCTCTAGGCTTGATGTTATATTTGTTCAGCAATTCAGAAGACATCACGTTTTCGTCTTGAAGCTCGAATTCTTCTTTTATTTTGTTGTTGATAATTGGGAAGGTACCTGCCAGATCTTTTAAAAGGCTGTTAAAGCCATCACGGGAAAGGCTAATCGTGTCTTCTTTTTCAAGGTCATTGAAGTATTTAATCAAATTCGCGACTTTTTCTTCAAGAGAACGTCCAAATTTTTCGATATCCACCTCAAGCCCTTTCTCCATGAGTGTATGAAGTTTTTTAGACTTATCAGTTTTGGATGTTCCTGGCCGGAATATAATTTCAGTAAGCAAATTTGTGGCGTTAATTCCTTGGTTTAAGATCTCCTGAATCTTCCTTTTCCTGCTCCATTTTCTATTGATATTATGTTTTTTCGTTATGAGGTTGATCTCGGGGTCGCTTAGGTTTTTCAGAATCCGCCTTAGGAATTTATTGGGAAGCTCTATTCCAGCAATTTCTCTCAATAACCAAATAAACTCATCAGGAACGTATAAAGTATTTGTTTTTCTATTGAAAAAGATGATTCCGGATTCCTTCAATTCATTCAACAAATCATCAACTTTAAATTTTTCTAAAGGGATTACGGTATGGGAAATCCACCTGACTTCTTCATTTGACAATTCTAGATTATTTTCCAGAGTTTGAAGAATGGATTTTTCTTCCCAGGAAAGCTGTTTTTCTAGATTTCGGATAAGATCGTTTTCATAGGCAGTCTGTACGCAGTTTTTATATATTTGGTAATCTCTTTTCCGGTGTTCCTCTAGATCTCCGTCTTCATTCTCTAGAAGTCTTTTGAAATATTTAATGTTTGATTCTAATTTTGCATGTTCATTGTTGTAGAGTTTAAGGAACCATTCCCTTGACATCATCGAGTTTCCGTCCCTGATAAGAATATCCACTAGAATATCGAGCTGATAATCACTGAATTTAATTTTTTCTTGAAGGTGCTTTTTATATCGAGGAGAAAGAAGTTCGAAGAGTTGAACGATATTTTCATCATCTACATTTTTAAGCTGCCCATCCCCTTTAGATAATATTTTATCGATTTTTGGGTTTGATTTCCTTAAGTCACAACAAAAACTGTCAAGGATTTTTAAAAAGGCGCTCTTCTCGATCTGATTGACTGTGTCAAGAACATCGATAAGCCTCATGAGAACCTCCTAGCTGCTGACGTATCCAAAAATATTATTATTCAGCCAAATTGTGAATGTCAAATTTCCCCGAACGGAAGTATAAATGGGTTTTAATGATTTAAGGCCGCTCTTGAAATCTGATTCCATAACAACCTCCCCTATTAATCAAGGATGCATTTTTAGTATTACGCAGTTGATAATCGATTGTAAATCACCGTTCAAGGTGATTTTGAGGGGGATATTGCAATATGATTAGGCAAATCCTCAGGCCAAAGCATATCTTTGCTGTCAACTCCTAGAGGATAGCCGAAGGAATACACATTATACAGCTTAATTGCTAGACGTTCTTGCCTCTTCGAGAGATAACGCAAAGGGAAATAGTAGAGCATCATTTTGATGGAATTGTATCCGGCCTGTTCAGGAGTCATGTCTTCCCATCCCTGTGAGAGCTTTTTCTTTGTATAGATATGCTTTCCAACTTGTGACATATACCAGAATGTCATCTCATAGGCGGCTTGATTTAAGGCTTCTTGAGACCACGCAAGTATGATCTTCCAGAGATCCGGCTGCAATTTGTCGATTCGTGTTCCTATTAGGGGCTCTGATGGTTCTGGGAGCACAATCGTTCTTCCTTGTGCTTTTTTAATGCTTTGCCACTCTATGCTGAGTTTCCACGTGGATGGCACCACTATAATATGTAAAATTCTGGAAATGTTAATTTGATAGGGGGACCAAGTTATTTCGTCAAGTCTAAGGCCACCATTCAATCGCGAAATATGGTTTTTTATTTGAGCGAGGATTTTATTCGTAGATAAGGACATCGATTTTACTTCGATCACGCCATGAATGTTCAATTTATGCTTGGATTTGTCATTGAGTGGCTTCCTTTTTTCAACAATTAAACCATCAGCTCCCTTAACAAAGCTCCCCCACTGGACATGTGATCGTCCATCGGCAGCTCTAGTCCGGCGTCGCTGCTTAATAATATCGCCGAAGTATAACTTGATACCTTTAGGCAAGATTCCATCTTTTAGGTGCTTATGGATTAGTTCCAGACAAGGCCCTATCGAGAGGAGTTCCGCCAACTCACCTTTAAATCTGTTGATCATGTGTGAAAATATAAATTGGACGCACTTACCGCATTCGGGATCAGAAAGAGTGCTTTTACCGTTACTCGTCAGAGATTCCGGATCATCAGGATGATGAGGCCCGTACTCAATCAATCGTCGGAAAAGCTTACCCCGTGGATGTTCCTCTATATCTCTAATCGCGGCATTCAATGATTGTTTGAATACACCCCAGACAGTTTTATCCTCAGCAATATAGATAAAAGGGCATCTTAGAGCTGAAGATATTGACTTATGAAGAGAAGATGCAAGTGGTCGATTGTGTATTATGGAGGTTATCTTCCCAGTTGTTTTTTCCGGTGAGGGATGATTCAATTTGGCCAGAGCTATTTAAGCTCCTTTAAGCTCGCATAAGCAAGCTTTTCAATCTCGGACAACCGAATATCGGCCCGATTAAGAAAAGCTTTATCGAAAGCGGCAGGATCGGCCCAATATCTACCTTTCAAGCTGCACCGATCGGCCAACTTTTTAAGGCCAAGATCTTCAATCTTGAACGACAATTCTGTCCAAAGCAAAGAGAGATCCCTCTCTTTTTCAATAGATTTTTGACCTCCCTCCCGAAGATTGCGCAGATAAACTGTGGTTTCTCGGACTGCCTTTATCACAGCCCTTAAGGCTTCCTTGGACTGCTTTTTTCTCTCTGATTTGGCACGCAGAAGATTTGTCACCCATTTTTTAACGTGGGTGATAATCGTCAACCATTCACTCACCCCTAATTCTATAACAGGCATATTACCCTCTTATCTGACCATTTTTTTTACAAGTATAGCAGTTCTATATTAGTTAAGGAAGACAATTTCCCCTTCTTCGGCTTAAGCTCCATGCCGGGTTTCCGCATTCGGTTATTAAAGCACCTTATAAACGCCAATAACCACGTAGGGCTTTTCCCCCTGTTTATAGGCGGGTTCAGTGAGGGTGCCCAAGAAAATAGCGTGGTTTAAGTATTCATAGGGGCTATCAACTGGTGCCTCAAGGTCAATTATAGAGCGGATATACGGAGCTTCCTTTTTGCCTTTAGGGGGGAAATGCATAAGAACCCGATTTATGACTTGAATCAGGTAACCATCATTAGTTTTTAATAGGTATCGGGCGTAAAGTTCCG
>JAEORY010000383.1 GCA_016840645.1 Candidatus Borrarchaeota archaeon
TCGCCCTGGGACTAACTTAAGGCATACAGTCCAGCACTCCCATACGCTATCGATTCTGCGGAAGTACTGACAGCGAACTACCGTTTCCTTCGTTCACACAAGGCCTGTCCCCTATATGGCGACGGGTATCCCGCTCAACCGTCCTAGCGGGGACACCACTCCGTTACTCGTGGGTGGATAGACACTATTCTCTGTAAGAGATGGCTATTATGAAAGGAACGGTAGTCATTTTTCTTTTTTCTATTTTTATTATCGACTAGTGAGCATTTTTTATTTAAGAGGTTCATGTCTTAATGCAGTGATTCTTGGGGGAGAATGGGCATTCAATTTCAGTAATGTTTCAGTTCCAATAACTGTAAGCCCATGCCGCACATGAGGCGGGACTTTTATCACATAGGGGGCTTCTATATCATATGTTTCTTCCTCTACAGTCATGATTGCTTTGCCTTGTAGGATATAACTGAGTTCCTCTTCTTCGTGATCATGTATTTCGAAACTTGTACCTGGTTCAGCTTGAAGTAACGAGAGTGAAACATTTTCTCCAGAAGCTAAAAGTTTGACAAACACGCCTTCTTCTTTTTTTGATCCTTTAATTTCGTCAACTTTTAATAAAACAATTTCATCTGTTCCCATTTATTCTTTTCTCTCCTATCAAACCTTAAAAACGATCTTTTCATATCCACCTACGCGATCTCCTTTTTTGGCAGTCATAATTATCTTATTATCGATTATCTTGAATGAAAGCAAACTTTCAACCTCAACGATCTCAGAACCGTAAGGAAAGTGATATTTAATCTGAAAATCATAAGGGGCAATCTCATCTTCCATATCGAATTCAATTACATTATTTCCTTCTTTAAGTTTACAGCGGATTAATATCATAAAATTGAGTTGAGGATATTTTGGTAATCCATCTTTGAATTTAAGTTCTACGTCACTTAATTTCATACGTTTTTCTTCGTGGTTTACTAACACAGTGTCTTGATCAAGATAGAACTGCATATTATCCTTAATTTTGTTCATTTCGGTATCATAGTTTTCGGAGGCACATAATTTCTGATAGAAGTATTTTTCATCAAGATAATTATAAACAAGCAATTCTGAAATTCCCTTTTCACTTACATAAAAGTCAGCTTCTGCATTCAAAGGAACTTCACTTATTTCATTAAGATCGTTGGCATTTTCTAGAGGCGGTGGTTCTTCATTCATAAACTTACTTCCCTTATCAGGACAAATAAATATGGCAAAAAAATGACTATAAATGTTCTTCGGATTGGTTTGTCTTTGCTAGCGAGAAGACCTCCCAACTTGTTAGGGGGATGAATTGCGTTATTTACTTATTTTACTTTCACAGTAGTGTCCCCCAGCTTTAAATAGGTTTTTTCGGTTAGTAAATCTAATGAAATGAATCTTAGATAAGGATTGCTCTGCATTTTTACTGATAAACGTCCATAAATTGAATTTTGAGTTGATTATGCTGACACAAAAAAATCATATCACAAACCAAGCACAAACGATGGAAAAATCAAGAAAATCTAAACCCACGACCTTTAAAGCGTTACAGCGAGAAACTTCTGTCTACAAATTCTATGTAGAACTGAAAGAGAATGTTTTGACCGAACGGGGCTACCTTGACCTATCAAAAGTGCCTGATTTGTATATTTCTGGAGCAGGACAGTTCCTTAAGAATTTAAGACTGGAAAACTGCCTCAGACAATATGACATCGCTGAAATTCTCGATGTCAGTCGTAGTAAAATCAATAATTGGGAAAATAATGAGTGCAGAATGCCCTTGCACAAGTTAGTTAAAATCGCTGAACTCTTAGACGTCACCAGAGATACCATTTATTCACTGATTAATCAAGGGAAATTCAAAACTAAAAGCAACTTTCCGGTAAAGTTAGAGAAAATCAGTATCATACAATATTTCACTCCGCACAAGGACGATGACAGAGGCAGAATAACTTTACTTAAATGCTGCCCTGATGAAGTTCTTAGAAAAATTAAAGAAACATTAAACGTAAACCTGAGGTATCGTAGACGCAATAAGATAATAATCACCTGCCGTGAGGCATACAACTTTCTTACAACCTTTTTTAAATACAGCAAAGTTCCCAAAATACGTCCGCCACTCACTACTGAAGTCAAAGGTTGGTATGATGACGCTATCGACTTGAAACTCGCAGTAATTATACCATTCCTACAGAGCGATGGATATATGAGCCAAAATAGGCAGAAGTATCGACTCGATTTCTTTGGCTACAATAAAGTTTTACATGACTATTTTGTTGATTCGATGCACTACGAATGCAATAAATTGCCCTCATCTTACTTTATAAGCGGTTCTCGAATTCCCTACACCTCATATAGCGATAACTCGTTAAAAAAAATTAGAGATGATATAATGAATCTTGCTGGGAATACAAAGACCTCACCAGCAAATGGACAGACTCCTGAAGAGTACTTAAAGGAACCACAGCCACATTTAGAGTATCTAAGAACTGCTTCAGTAACTGAGCTGCAAATTGCCCTACGAATTTGGGCCTCAACAGAGGGAAGTATTTCTATTTATAGAAAGGACGGGTATATCTATCCTGATTTAAGGTTCGGATGTTCCCATCCCGACTTAGTTAAACAACTGCAGCAAAAGGCACGGCAATTCAATATAGATTTTAACATAAGTCGTTCAAAACGCTATTGGTCTGGTATCCAAGGGCTTTCTACTTCAGCGCTCAGCTCATGTATAGAATTTCTAAAACTCGGAGGCTTTATAAAAGACGTCAAAATAAGTTCCAACAGCCCATATCATGAGGGTATTTCCAAAAACGTTCTCTTTCTTGGAATCTTAGAGTATAAAAAACGTATATTGGAAAACAGTCGTCCTAAAAAACTGCCAATCCAACAAGTACACTATAAAATCAATAAAATCGTTGAAAACAGAGAATACAAATCAGCGGATTATTATATCAACTATTTCTCATAGACAATACGATAATCTGAAAGAATAGTTCAATTCCTCTTTTTTACAACTTAAGAAATTATGCAAATGATGAAATGAATCCTTTAAAGACATCGCCTACGCTTCTTAGGAAAGTATGTTTGATTTCGCTGGCATCTTTAATTTCATCTAGTCGCTTAATTCTCCAACTTAATGGAGGATGTGGGTCGAGACGTATCCAGTCAAGAAAAGCCCATCTGATCCTGCCCTTCCTTAACAGCCGCCTAAACCCGATTTTTCTCAAACTGTTTGCCATAACTTTCGGTTCTTTAAGATACACTGCTGCCTCTAAATCACTCTTAGCTTCAAAGAATTTGCCGATGAAAAATGTTAAACCCAGAAGTGCCATGAAATAGATAATGAATAGGCTTTGTATTAGAGCTGCGATTTGTGGAAGAAAAGTCAATGCGTAAACTCGAATTATATATTCAATTGAGAGGATGAAGAAGAGAATGAAAGGGTCGTGGCCTTTAAGATGACTGATTTCATGTCCGATGACTTGGAAAAGTTCGTTTTCATCTAATTGAACTATAGCACCTGTTGTGACAAGCATAGTTCCTCTTTTTGGGCTTAATCCGGTTGCTGCTGCGTTGGCAGCCATTTTATTGCTTACGACAATTGTTGGGATTGGCACATTAAACTTGCCACAGGCCTTACTGACAAGATCATATAAATTTACCGTTTTGACGATGAGATTTTGTGGCGTACATGCAATTCCATATTTTGCAAAGATCGGGTGAGCGTTCTCGCATGTTATTTGTTTTCCTGTGCCTAACGTACTATCATAGATTTCTTTGCGAATTTTGGGGAGCTCTTTTCTATGTTTTTTCCTTAAAATATCCGCTTCTTGTTCTGTCAAAGTATACTGAAGCACTATAACTTCAGGCCGGTCTTTCGTAATTCGCCAGTCAGATGTTCTGGCAATGAGTCTTCCAGAATACGCCACAACCAGCAATTGAGATACTACGATCACAATCGGTGAGAGTAGCAAACTCCACTCCTGACCAAATACCGCGTTAAATAGTGCAAATGTACCTACGGCAACTACAATGAAGATAATAAATAAATTAACCATTGAATCTGTAAACAATTTTTCGAGTATCCCACGCCCATATTTTTGTTCAGAAATCTTTTGACCAGGGATATATGCCAGATAAAGAGTATATTGGCGCGCATAGTCCTCGAAGAGCTGAATGTTAAGGAGGATATCATCTTGTATACCTTTTATTAACTTCTCAGAAATTTCGGGCGCGCTACGAGTCATAATCACATGAATTGGGTGACCTCGCTCTGTCGAGGCTTCGATTGTTACATCTATATGCTCAGATGACTTTGGTAGATACGCACTAAAGATAAGATAATACCGTTTATCAATGTTAAATCGTCGTACATGTTCCACTCTTCGAAAAGCACGAAGGACATAATAGTTCTCCAGAAATTCCGGCAGATAACGCAAATATCCAGGCGTGGTTTCAGTAGCTACACTAAAATGGAATTCACCTTCTTGTTGAGTGAGCGTCATAAAACTAGCCTCAGCTATAGTCATAGCGGTACTTCTTTATAAAAGTTCTAATTGCGGCTTATTGTGTTCACTCATAGCGGTTTTTAATAA
>JAEORY010000384.1 GCA_016840645.1 Candidatus Borrarchaeota archaeon
GGTTATGACTTTTTCGGGAGTTGACGAAGGCATACGTTTGGCAAATGATACAATCTATGGTTTGGTGGCCTATGTATATACTCATGATCTCGCAAAGGCTATAAGGGTTTCTGAAAATCTCCAGTATGGGACAGTCGGTGTAAACAACGTCACTGGAGGTGCAACGGGTTATCCCTATAGTGGTTGGAAACAAAGTGGGATAGGTATTGAGTTCTCTGAAGATGCCCTATTCGAGTACCTCAATGTCAAACATGTGCGGATAAAATTGTAGACGATGAAGAGGAAGAATTGGTCAGTGAATCTCTGAAATTGAAAGTTTGTAAACTTTTTTATGAGCGGGGTCTCTCAAAACAGGAGATCGGCAGCAGGTTAAAAATATCCCGTTTTAAAGTCACGCGTTTTTTAGAAGAAGCCCTCAATGAAGGTATGGTGAAAATAATAATAAATGAACCTGAAAACAGTTATATGGAAATCGAGAATGCTTTGGAGGAGAAGTTTAAAATCTTTAGGGCTCTTGTTGTTGAAACCGGCGATACTTATGAGGAAACAAAGAAAAATATAGGAAAAGCTGGTGCGAATTGTTTGCTGGATATGATTGATAATGACGATGTCCTCGGTGTGGCTTGGGGAACAACTATTTATGAAATGGTAAAGGCGTTACCTGAATCTGTTGAGAAAAAAAACATTACAGTGGTACAGATAACAGGTGGTCTCGGTCAAACTTCTGTGGGATATGAATCTCTTGAGATTACAAGACGTCTGGCCGAGATATTTAAAGCCCCGAGCTATCAATTATATGCACCAGCAATTTTCGATAATGAGGAAACAAAAAAGCTGATGCTCCAGGAAAGCAAAATAATTGAAACAATCAATATGTTTGGAAAGGTGAATATTGCCGTTGTTGGGTTAGGTTCAGTTCTTCCGGAGCCATCAACACTTCTCTACAGGGATGGGTATATCAAGCAAGAAGATTTCGAAGAAATAGTGTCAAGTAATGCCGTTGGAAATGTGAACTCATCCTTTTATACACTTGATGGGAAGAGATGCTTTACAAAAATTGATCGCAAGACGATCGATGTGGATGCGGATCAATTAAAGAGGGTGAGGTATGTGATTGCTCTCGCTGGAGGAAAATTTAAAGCTCAAGCAATATATGGAGCTCTCAAGGGAAAGATCGTGAATATTATTGTTACCGATAACGAAACTGCACAGATACTTGTAGATATGTAATGACGTATTGAAAATTATATAGGGGGTTCGCCAATGGTTACTGAAGTTGCGATATTAAAAATCGAACCTGAGAAAGCAAATAGTTTTGAAAGTATGTTTGGAGAGGTTGCACCAGTTATTTCGCGACAACCGGGACACAGAATAAATAAATTGATGCGATCAATTGAAAATCCGGATACTTATATACTCATTGTTGAATGGGATAGGGTGGAATCCCATAAAAATTTCATGAAGTCTAAAGATTATTCTTTGGTGGCGGAAGGCTTTGATAAATTTGTGATTGAGTCAACTTTTGCACATTATAACACGGTCGCTGAATTTCGATAATTATTAACGCTGTTGGTTTTTACACTGTTCAGGGGTAAGGCATCTATTCAGTTATGATAAAGTAATATTCATTTCATGGAGGCATTTATGTTTAAGATGTATGGAGTAGTACCGCCGATGATAACTCCATTCGACAATGATGGTAACATTGATATTCAGAGCTTGGAAAAACTTGTGGTTTTTCTTATGGAGCACGTTGATGGCTTATTTATTTGTGGGTCTTATGGGTGTGGGCCCTTGATGTCGGTTGACGAACGGAAACAGGTTGCAGAAATTACAAAAAGAGCAGTGAAAGGAAAAATTCCTGTCATCGTTCATACCGGTACCACAAACACGCGCGACACAGTAGAGTTGTCCCGGCATGCTGAATCGATCGGATGTGATGGATGTTCGGCTGTCAGCCCGTATTACTATCATCATAGTATGGATAATGTTATTGAATTCTACACTCAGATAAGGAATGCGGTTGGTAAAGATTTTCCTGTTTATGTATATCACAACCCAAAGTTTTCTGGTTATGACATTCATATCAATACGTTCAAAACGCTTAAGCGGCTCGGCATTAATGGAATTAAAGATGCTACATTCAATATCATCGAACACGCCACATATCAAAGAGAGTTGAAAGATGAGCATTTCGATGTGGTTTTAGGGACGGAAGCGATGTGGCTTTCTGCACGTGTACTTGGGTGTGAAGCGTTTATTCCCGGATTAGGGAATGCGTTTCCCGAAATCTGCCGGCAGATGCACAGAGAAGGAATGGATAATGAGTATGATAAATGTCGGCAAACTCAGTTTACGGTAAATGCACTGAGGAAAATAATGTATCTTGCTCGTTCAACTCAGCTTGCGGTGTATGCAATGCTGGAATTGAGGGGAATATTAAAAGCATACCCGCGTTCTCCGTTTATACCTGCAAAACAAGAAGAGAAAGAAGCGATACAGAAGGGGCTTGAAGAGCTCGGGATAAGTTGAAAATGTATTTTGCAGTCATTGATTGTGGAACAACAAACACTCGCATATATATTGTGAACGAAGATGGAAGGGTCATTGCAAAGGCAAGGAAAAAGGTGGGTGTCAGAGATGCTTCAATAACGGAGAACAAGGAGATACTTAAATATGGGATAAAGTCTACATTTGAAGAAGCGCTCATGAATGCAAATCTTACAATTCAAGAGATAAAATTTGGAGTGTCATTTGGTGGAATCACGTCAGAAATTGGATTGATAGATTTACCACATATAGAGGCTCCGTCTACTCTCAAAGACGTTGCAAACGGGATAACAAGAATTCATGACCCGTCAGTTGTTCCTGTTGACATACCTGTTTATTTCATTCGTGGGATTAAGAACAAACGACATTCTGGATCACCAGAATTAATGCAAATAGGAACCCTCGATTTCATGCGGGGAGAGGAAACGCAGGTTGCCGGACTTCTCTCTTCATACAATTTACATTCTTCTCTTACTCTTGTATTCCTCTCTTCCCATTCGAAATTCATATCAATTGCTGAGCACATGAAAATTCTTGGAGGTGTCACCACCTTATCGGGACAGCTCTACGAAGCGTTGGTGCAACATACTTTTATTGGCAAATCAGTGAAAGAAAGAGATGATTTTGATTATGAGCATTATTTTGATTGTGCGGTAATTGACTCAGCGAAAGATTGGGTCCAACGATTTGGTTTTTTACGATCATTAATCATACCTCGTATACTTGATATACTTGTTGGTGCAAAATGGTGGGAACGGAAACTTTTTCTAGAGGCATGTATTGCTGCAGAGGATATAGACGCACTGAACCAATTTCCAGCAATGCAATTCCCAACGGACACTGGTTACGTTTTGATAGGGAAAAGAAGGAGGAGCAGAATATATGAGTATCTTTTACGATCGGTTATTCGGGTAGAAAAGGATATACTGTTCATTTCTGATGAAGATGAAATTGATCTTTTAGGGGTGAAAGGAGCTTTCTATCTCGCCCGTCTACGAAAACTTTTGGGTAATTGATTGGGTTCAATCCCAAAGTATCTATCCAAGATAAAAATATCGTGTAAATAGTATTCAGAAAAAACTATCAGGGGGAACCATTCATGGAGAGAAAAGAAATAATCGAAAAGTTGCAGATGTATGGCGTAGTGCCTGCGATTGTGATCGAATCTCCCGAAGATTCAGTGCCGTTGGCAGATGCGCTCATTGAGGGAGGGCTTCCCCTGATTGAAATTACCTTCAGAACGGAAGCAGCTGCGGATGTGTTGAACACGATTAAAAAGCGAAAACCAGAAATACTTCTTGCAGCAGGAACAATATTGTCTGTGGAGCATCTTCTAATGGCAAAAGAGTGTGGCGCTCAATTCGCATTCTCTCCGGGATTAAATCCTGTAATTGTGAAAAAAGCACAAGAAATCGATTTTCTCTTTGTGCCTGGAGTCATGACGCCTTCAGAGGTGGAACAGGGTCTTTCTTTCGGTTTAAAAGTAATGAAATTTTACCCGTCTGTTGCGAGTGGAGGAATCGAGATGCTGAAGGCACTCGCTGCACCATATGCACATCTCGGGGTGAAGTTTACTCCTACCGGTGGTATCAATATGGATAACATGGAAAATTATTTGAAATATAATAGAGTACTCGCAGTGGGGGGGACTTGGATTGCGAGTAAGGATCTCATTGCAGACAAAAAATGGGATAAGATAAAACAGAATGCGCGAAATGCCCGTGAAGCTGCACAGAGGATTCGTGGGTAATGTGTGTTTCATTCATAGAGGATGCCTATTTTTTGGAAAGTGAGGACAGTAATGAAGGATATTAAGGTTTCAGCAGGTATCTGGTATCTGGGAGCTACCTATGACAGGTTCGTGAGAGAAGGATATCGCACTGATAGGAGTATTGAGGAGAGATTTAAGGTTGCAGGGAGCATCGAAGGTGTGAGCGGGTTGGAAATGCATTATCCGACTGAGATCACCGATCAGACATATAAGAATTTGAAGAATCTTGCAAGTGACCTCGGGCTGGAGATCGTCCAGGTATGTCCACACCTTTGGGTTGA
>JAEORY010000385.1 GCA_016840645.1 Candidatus Borrarchaeota archaeon
ATGGCTTTCTTATAGCATTCAATTGACTCGTCGAACTCAGCCAAATTGCTGTGCATTAACCCCATGTTAAACCAGGCGGCTTGATAATCTGGTTTTGCCTCGACCACTTTTTTATAGAGTTCTATCGCACCTCGATAGTTTCCTACCTCACCTTTGTCGAAAGCTTCATTAAACCACAATTCGTAATCATCAGACATTTAAATCACTCTAAAGTCGATAAGAAGTAAATTAGAAATCTTAATACCCTTAGTGATATCATTCATTACTATCTTTTTTTTCTTTCTTTTTTTCGTCATCGGAAGAGAAAGGTATCTCTATAGAATTTTCATTGAATTTAACATCATCTTCATTTGAACTAGAAGAGGAAGTTTCATCTTTAGGTTCGGGTTCAGTTTGAATTGATTGTTCAGCGATATTTTTCATCATCATTGCAAATGGATTTGGCAGACCTTGTTTCATATCAGCAGCATCAATATCTTTTAATCCTTCAATACTTTCAGTTACAGTCTTCATCAACTGCTCCATCATGTTTCCAAACATCAAACTAGGATCCACTGCTTTATCATCTTCTGTGTCAGAAGATATATCACTTTTTCCGCTAAACATATCAGCAAAAAAACTGCCTAATCCTTTCATTAAGGTATTCATGAACTCTGGATCTATTTCAATGCCATGTTCTTTAACATGAGCCATTAATTCCTCAGGAGAGTTGAATTTCGACCCACAAATTGGACATAACAAAATTTTTCACCGAAAAAAAATATACATCAGTTTTTATTAGTGTTTGTTAGATTGCACTATTTCAACAGATTTTGATGTATTTGTGTACTCCTTTATTTTTCTAGATGATGTCTTGCCAAATCAATAAACTTTTTAATCATTCGATTGTAATCGAATGATCACTATGACTATAGCATAACTGATATTGTGAAACATTATTCATAAAAAGTGAATTAGAATTAAACAAATGTTAAAATACTTTATTAAATCCAAAAAAATAAATATTTGAGAAATTATAACTATAAAAATTATACGAGCGATAATTAAAATCATGGAGGGACAATAAATGACGATTATTATTATTGGTGCGGGATTTGGCGGGCTTTCAGCCGCTGCTCTACTGGCAAAAGATGGATTTGACGTTACAGTAGTTGAAAAGAATGAGCAACCAGGAGGACGCGCAAGTGTTCACAAAGATAAAGGTTTCACTTTTGATATGGGTCCTTCATGGTATTTAATGCCAGATGTCTATGAGAATTTTTTTGCAGAATTTGATAAAAAACCTGAAGATGTTTTTGATGATTTACACCGTCTTGACCCAGCTTATAGAATTTTCTTTGGCAAAGAGAAAGTTATCGATATTTCAGCAGACTTGGGGAAGAATTTTGAATTGTTCGACCAGCTTGAAGAGAATGGTGGCGAAAAACTTCGAAAATACCTTGATCACGCCGAGAAGAATTATGAGGCCGCACTGCAAGATTTGATCTATAGAGACTACCATTCCATCTTTGACATTTTTAGCTGGAAAATGATGAAAGCTGGCTTAAAATTCAGCATTTTTAGTAATCTTGATTCCTTTGTGCGAAAGAGATTCGAAAGTGATGAAGCTAGGAAAATTTTGGAATATTCCATCGGTTTTCTAGGCGGTGCGCCAACGAATACACCTGCGATGTACTATATTATGAACCATATTGACCTCAACATGGGTGTATGGTTTCCCGAAGGTGGCATGGGAGGCGTCGTTGACGTTATCTATAAACTAGCACAATCTTATGGAGTAACGTTCAAATTCAATCAACCTGTCACTAAAATAGAAGTCGAAAATAAGTATGCAAAACGTGTTGTTACTGAAAAGGAGACTCTTGACGCAGACATAGTTCTAGTAAACGCAGATTATGCACACTCAGAACTAGAACTATTAGATAAATGTCATCGAACCTATTCTGAAAAATACTGGGATAAACGTGTCTTAGCACCATCCGCAATGGTAGCGTATGTTGGAGTAAATAAAAAGATCGAGAATTTAGCACATCATACATTATTCCTCGATGAAGATTGGGATAAAGGTTTTGACGTACTTTTCGATCCTAAAAAAGCTGCATGGCCTGAAACTCCATCATATTACGTGAATGTTCCATCAAAATCTAGTAGCGGATTTGCACCTGAAAATGGGGAAACACTCTTTATATTGATCCCTCTTGCCCCAGGACTCGAAGATACTGACGAACTTCGAGAAAACTTCTTCAATAAAATCTTTCTTGATCTTGAAGAAAAGTTAGGTGAACCTTTACGAGATTTCGTTGTTACAAAAAGGATATTTTGCATCAATGACTTTGCTGAGCGATATAATGCATATAAGGGAACTGCACTCGGCCTATCACATACGATGCGACAGACGGCATGGTGGAGACCATCACATAGGAGTAAGAAAGTGAAGAATTTGTATTACACTGGTGCGTACACACACCCAGGTATTGGCGTTCCTATGTGTCTCATATCATCCCAAATTGTGTGTAAAGAACTCAAAGAAAAGTACCTTGAAGAATAAGGTGCGATTTAGCAAAATTATGATTCCTTAAGAAGGTGAAAAAACTGGTAAATAAAACTATACATTCTATCTTTAAAAATGGAAGCAAAACATACTTCTACAGTAGTATATTCTTTCCAAAGAAAGTAAAAGAGGATGTTTTCGTACTCTACAGCTTTGTTAGAAAAGCTGACGACTATGTCGACTCAATACCTCAACAAAAGGCAGAATTCTTTGAATTTATAGAAAAGTATGAACAGGCAAGAAATGGTGCTTTGGTTAACGATGTTGTGATTGATTCATTCGTGGATCTTTTGGAACGTAAGAACATCAAATATGAGTGGGTAGATGCCTTTCTACACTCTATGGAAATGGACCTATCAATATCTACATACAATACAATACAAGACCTTAAAGAGTATCTTTACGGTTCAGCGGAAGTCGTTGGACTGATGATGGCAAAAATTTTAGGTCTTCCGACAAAAGCATATCCCGCAGCAAGATATCTTGGAAGAGCAATGCAATTCATCAACTTTATCCGTGATATTGACGAGGACATTTTGCTTGGAAGAACATATTTTCCTCAGGTTGATCTCGAAAAATTTAATCTGTCAAGTTTAGAATACAAATACACTCGTGAATATCCCCTTGAGTTTAAGGGGTTTATTAAAGCACAAATTGACCGTTACATAACTTGGCAAGAGAAAGCAGAAAATGGATTCAGATTCATACCAATGCGCTATCTAATACCGATTAAAACAGCCTCAGACATGTATAAATGGACTGCAAATCAAATCAGTGAAAAACCCTTTATTGTTTACAATAAGAAAGTAAAACCTTCAATTAAGAAAATAGTTTCTCAGGTCGTGACTAACGGCTTGACGATTAAAAAAGCATATAAGGCACCAAAAAAAGAACAGCAAGAACAAATGATCCTTTGTTCAACTTTCAAAGATCCGATTAAGATGTTGTATCGGTGAAGATATTGAAAAATATCTTTTCATTAGTATTTAAAGTATCTCGCTTTCGTTTTTGGATGTATACAGCTGGGACTTATGTAGTGGGCTATGCTCTCGGTATGACATCCTGGCTC
Organism: Candidatus Borrarchaeota archaeon; assembly: GCA_016840645.1. Next base: position 3,621 of record JAEORY010000385.1, read on the forward strand.
GATTTTTTCAATCTGGATTATATTATCTATCTAATATACTTCATATTCCCAGCCAATGTTTTTCTATACGGTATTAATGATTACTGGGATTTAGAAACAGATAAATTAAATCCAAAGAAAGAAGAGAAAGAATATTTGATAATTGAAAGAGATAGGAGAAATCTTCGTCTTCTATTAGGTACCGTAATTGCTGTTAGTGTGATCTTGCTTATTTTCCAGAAAAATATACTTGAACGAGTTATTTTTATAACATTCCTAGTCCTGTCATACTTCTATAGCGCTAAACCACTTAGATTTAAAACTGTGCCATTTTTAGACTTCTCTTCTAATATTCTTTATATAATGCCAGGAATCTTTGCATATATCCAAATAACTGGAGTATTCCCTCCCCTTCTTGTAATTCTTGCTGGTTTTTTGCATACATCCGCCATGCATCTTTTCTCCGCAATTCCAGATATAGAACCAGATAAGGCAGTTGGCATAAATACCACAGCAGTATTCCTCAATACGAAACCATCTTTGCTTCTCTGTTTCTCGTTCTGGTCCGTTTTTTCATTAATTTTTCTATTTTATGCCGCCTTTAGTCCATTGAGTTTTCTTGTATACTTCTATCCTGGCTTCAGGATATTGAGTGTACTGACATTGCTTTATCCTGCACTACCACTAGCACTCTTGCTAAAAGCAGAACTAAACATAGAGAAAATATATTGGTTTTACCCTTACATAAATACATTTTTAGGCGGTCTTCTGTTTACTCTATTGTCAATTAGTAAACTATACATATTATAATTGCAGTTGGCAGGTTATTCTAATTGCCAGTTATTTTTTCTTAATAATATCACGTAAGAAAGTATCAACAGTCCCCCAATCAAAGCAGGGAAAATCAGTCCACTCCATAATGCAACACTAAACCAGAAGGTCAGAATATAAAGTGTGCTGATCGTCAAACTCATAGGAAAATAGAAGTTGGTTTGTTTTC
>JAEORY010000386.1 GCA_016840645.1 Candidatus Borrarchaeota archaeon
ACTCTTCTAGAATTGTGAATTTGCAGAAATAGTGAGAAAGTTTGCAAAAAAATGAGAAAAAATTTTGCGGAATAAATGAGAAAAATCTACTGTGATTGGACAGGTGAAGAGTTATTAACCCAATTTTCTTCTATAAGACCTTTCACCTCGCGGAACATGTCATCTAACATACCCGCCTCATTTTTAAATTCATGGACGAAGTTCTTCAACCCACATACGCCTACCTTCACGGAAAGACGTTTTGCTAATTCTTTAGCTGAGTTATCATCCTTAAGCATCTCCCGTAGGTCATCTTCCTGTTTAAGGCGTAAAGGTCTCGCTCTTTGTTCGAAATCTTCGGTCTTTTCGCCAGGTTCCATTCTGGGGATGGAGTTTATAATCCCTTTGAAGTTTTTATAAAGTTCATCATCGTCGCCAGTAGGACTTATCCATGTAACAACACCTATACCGTAGAACGCGGCAAAGATCTCCCAATTGAAAGGACCTATCCATTCGAAGTTCTTAAACGAACCGCTTGGTATATATGCATATACGTCCTGATATTGTATTCGATTTTCCTTTGTTTCCGGTTTTCCTGCTTTACCGCCAGCCAAGTAATCGGATCCGTGTGGATAATTTGTACTATGTCCGTGTGTTATGGTTAGTCCAGGATAAACGGAGTTCTGGTCTTCTGCTGAAGCATCCCTATTAGCGAAATTAAGTTCCTGCTCATCATCAGCGTCATCTTTGTGGATAGGATTCTTATAAGGGTCGCCTACGAAAATTTCATAGACAGGTTTATATGCAGCATATAAGTCCCACGGATCCCTTAGTAATCTATTGGGATTTGCAGGGTCTGGATACCAACCATAAGGTTCATAGAAGTTTGATCTTTGAATCTGGGCCAGGGTTCTTTTTACACCAGCTACACTCCAACGGTATCTCGACTCATAATTATATAACCTTAGCATATCATCATATCCACTCCAATCAGCCGCAATACTGTCAGACTCACTCCTAGCACTTTTTATCGTTGGCAGGGTAGGAGCGGGATTACCGAAAAAAATGTAATTATATTGTTCGATTCCGACTTTTTGTTTGTAATTGTATGGAATCAGCACATTAAAAAGATCGAGTAAGTTCTCGTGAACCGCTAAATTTAGTTTTCCTTTCCAAGAATCAGGAGCAAGGGTTGAAACTATATGCTGGGAGTAAACCCCACCACTACGCACTGGTCCTCCATATTCAAGTAAAATAGATTTTAGATTTGTATAGTCGTTGGTTGATAATTTTTTATCAGGCAAGGCCGATGAAGGGGATAAACCAAATTGAATCATGAACCAATCGCGATCCGCCTTTGCGGCTAACGGGGCGGTTGTTTGTTTAAGTCTGACGCTACTACCTGGCCATCCAGACCAGTGTTTTATAGCTATTCCAAGTAATTTGTAGTCACTAGTTTTTGTTAAGGACTCGAAATATTCTGGATAACCTGTATAGAATCTTCTGTCCTCTTCCTTTTCTTTCCAAGAAACTCCTTTCTTCATTGCCGTATATGCCTGCGCAAAAAGATCATCTTTAGCTGATTTCTGAGCAACCATAAAATCTATTGCCTGTAATGTTGCACCTTTACCCCAAGTTCCAGCCTGCCATGTTGCGAAATAACCTCCAGTTTTCTGGTCAAAATACTTGAAGGGTATTTGTATTTCTGATTCCCATTTGTCGCTCCACCCCTCGCTTAAGAGTTCCCTACTTCCATGTGTGTTTTTCTTTGTGACACCCCATGCGTCTAGTGGAATAAACATTCCCATGAAACTCCACAGAGTCAATAAATGCTTAGCTCTCCCTATGTGAAATATTGCAGCATCTGTTTCTACGGTAATCTCTCCCGTTTCCGCTTCCGCTTCATATGCTTGCCTTGTCCTTTCATAGCCCCATATTTTCATAAAATTACGGGGATCATTTATAGCCCATAATGCTGGATATGTTATGAGATATGATAATTTTTCTTGGCTTGGAATTAGGAATTCTCCCAGTTTGGGTATCGTTGTAGTCTTCGTCTTAGTGCTTCCGTCTTCGTCCTCATACTCGTAAGTATATTCTTCTGTTATAATATTACCACTTGCGTCCTTCACGATGTCATATAACGCAAGTCCCAAAGACCGGAGAGCGAAAAGTAGTGGGACTTTCAATGTCTTTGCAAAATCAGTATCGTCTAAATCCTTACCAAGGTCTGGATGATTTGAAAAGTATTCTTCCATATCCTGTACACTAAACAGTTCGGGAAGCGATTGTAGGAAATTATTTTTTTCCTCGTTTAATTGGGAATATACCGGCATTTCAACCCATGTAGTCAGCACTTGCTTCCCAAACCTTGCCAGTGCTGCTCGTTTGTATTTCAGCATATTTTGGAAAAAAGAGTTTGACAGAGTGTATTGAAAACTCTGAGTATAATCCTTCTTGAACATCATTTGAAGTTTGTCCTTCACGACGTACAGATAAGAGTAGTACTCTCCTAATTGAGTCAGGATTGTTTGTTCACCCGTCGATGTTGCCTGTGGGTAGGGCCACATACCCAAATCCGTACCCAATTCCGACTCCAGCGTCAGACTACTGAGCAACTGCCATTTCTGCTGTTCAACAATCGAACCAATCTGGCTAACATGCACGCTCGACCCATCCTCTTCCACCACCCCAACCGAAGATATATCAGAAGGTGGCGCACAAAAGCTGATTGAGGCAATCAAAGGATATGTAGTTGTTTTGATAAGACTCTTATCTGCTGTGGTTGTAGGCATTATTCTTTCAAGGCGTTAGAGTTCGTCAGAAACTGGAATAGATCTCAGGCATCAATCCAACATTATCATTTGTTAGCCTACATCATTATAACTTTGTAATTCAATTAACACATAAGTTGGCAGCAGACCCTTCGATTACCATGTCAACCATTAATAATAATTGTATTCTGTCCTTTTATGTATAACAGACTCCCGCAAAAGTGATACAACTGATACCAACATTTCGTAGAAAACAGTCATTAATCACAGCTAGTCAATTTTCATTGACAAGTTTTCATAACTTGCACACATTTCATCACAAAAGTTGGTGGTGCAAGAAGGAGTTCTATCTATTAATCCCTTGATTCCGTCATAAAAGTGTTTATCATCAATAACAAGCATATAATTATCTGGAAAAAACTGTTAGAAATGCAATGGCTTCAAAAGAGGGGGATTATAGTAGCAGATATTGTACAAATAAAACAACAGATTAGATTTCAACTTGACCAACTTTCTGTTAACAATGCACACCACGATTTTGAACATCTTTGCCGCTATTTAACTCGGGCAAAAATATGCAGTAATATTTTGCCAGCAACGGGACCGGTATCTGCGGGTGGTGACCAGGGCAGAGATTTCGAGACATTTCGTACTTTTCTCCAGTCAACTCCAATAGCAAACTCAACGTTTATTGGTCTTGCTTCCGATAAAACAATTGCTTTTGCGTGTTCTTTACAAAAAAAAGAGACGATCATAGCGAAAATAAGATCAGATGTAAGTATAATCATGGGATCAGGGAGTGAAGTAGATTTTGTATATTACTTTTGTAGTTCTGATATTCCAGTTGGACGTAGACATGAATTGGAAACATGGGCAAGAGAGAATTATTCCATTGAACTCATAATATTTGTTGGTCAAGCTATTTCAGAAGAACTTGCTGATCCAGAGGTATTTTGGATTGCAGAAAAATATCTTGAAATACCTAGTGAAATGTTTCCAAGAAGAAAGGACGAGAACGAATGGTATTCTCAATTGAGAGAAGAATGGAGAACTAAAGATCAGTTATTGTATAATTTTGGTGAGTTTTTTGAAATAAAATCTGCGATTCGGTATGCTACATCTTCAAAAAATGAAAAAGTCGATCTAATGTTCTGGAAAGATCTTTTAGAAGCGTTTCTAACAAATGAATGCGATGTAAGATTAAAACGAAAGGCTGTTTACGAAATTGCAGTTGCTTCTCTAAAGGGTTTAGAAACTTTAAGAGGTCAAGAAGATCGTCTTAAAGAGTATTTTAATGATATCCCTCAACTAGAGGATTCTGTTGAATTCGAAGAAAGTTCAACTTTATTAATGTATTGCTTTGGAGCTTTGCAACAAAATGCTATTCAGTTAACTTTCGAGGATTTAGATAATTGGCATGATAAACTCTTAACACGAGTTGAGGAGATATTAGCGGTCTCAAATGTGGATGGAAAAAAATGTTGGCTATTAGAAACCAGAGGTTATCTCTCAATATGGCCAGATCCGGAATCCGGCATGCTAGATATAGAAAATGCTATAAAATGGTGGTCGGATATGATTCCAATTATGAAGAATGCACCTCTTTTCCCGTTAACTCGATTTGCAGATCGTTTAACTCATTCCATCAAGATTTTTGGAGAATACGATAAATTTGATCAACTTACTACTCAAGTTGACTCGTTATTATCAGAGAGATATGGAGATTTTATTGCTGCTGAGAAATGTAGAGATAGAGCAATAGTTTTCTTTGACAATGGTAAAATCATAAAAGCCATAAAAGAATTACATAAAGCAAAAAT
>JAEORY010000387.1 GCA_016840645.1 Candidatus Borrarchaeota archaeon
AGAAACTTAAGTTTATAAGCAGTAAAATTTAAATTCTTATCTTAGAAATGAGGGAACCCGGTAGGTAAAACCTACCGGGCTTTCTATTATTAACAAAAGATCAATATAATTTATTTACTTAACTCTAGTGATTCTCTCACTAGATCAGCTGCCATCTTCTTGGCATCTCTGAGTCCTCTTCGAACTCGTAGACCTGCTGATTTATTTCCACCTGACTGTTTAACAACGTCAGTTCTTAATGACTCTACAAGAGTCAAAAGTTCTTCAAATCTTTCAATTAAAGTTTCGTCCATAATTTCTCCTTACATTATGAGTTTACCTTTTACACTATTATTATCTTCTTCTTCTTCATTGTTAAACTTTTTAATAAACTTTTTTAAAGTAGAAGTGATTTCTTTCATCGCAATGTTACTTTCGAGTGTCATAGCAATATTAAACATAATATCTATTTTTTGATCTTCAGTCACTCCAAAGTCAATTATTTTTTTAGTAATTTCTCTAGATTCTTGCTTTCTTTTTGCAAGCTTAATTGTTTTTATATCTTTCATGTCTTACTCAAAACAATAGTGTTTATTTCTTTATTGTAAATCTTTATCTTATTTTCCGAGTCTATCTGTAGAATTTTTACGTTTTCTACTTCGCCCACGATAGATCTTTTAACAACAATTTTTTCTCCCCATCTTTCATTTTCTATAATATCTAGAGCATGTTCGTAATCAGAAATATCTGCTCTGTTATTAGTTAATACTTTATTAATTTTTTCTGGGAGCATTAACATAATATCTTCAATGCTTAACATTGTTTCAATGTCTTCTTTCCCAGGGCGAAGTTCTGATTTACATATATCATAGATATAGTGAAGAGACTCGCAATTATTACATTTAGATAATTTAGGTATTATATTATTATTTTCATCAAATTTAGAATACACAGGAAACTTGTGATTAATTTTCTGCTCACTACTATTAAATATTTTCAAAAAGCAGTGACATTCTATTAGATGCTTAATACCTTTCATTTTTAGTCAATTGCGTTAATAATCTGATTCATTGATCGATTATAAGAATCTTGGGCAGATGTTTCTACTAAGTTTAACAAGGCTCTTGTTTGTGATTCATTGAGTTCAAAATTGTTTCTATTTTCAGCAATTTCGCTCTGCAGTCTTTCAATAATAAATCTGACTGTTTGAGTTACAGTTCCCATTACTTTTGCTTGGTTACTCATTTGGGCTCCTTTCTTATGAGAATTTTATCAATATTATAAAACATATCTTTCGTAGTGTTAACTTTTTTCATTCCATATTTATACACAATGCTAGGTATGTAAACTTCTCTATTGTCAATTTGAACAATATAGTAACACATTTTTGCATTAGTTGTCATTCTGAGAAGATAGTCTATTTCTCTGTTAAAAGTTACATCTTTTTTCAATCTTTCTGGTATGAAAACTTTTAAGACTTTACTATTTAGATTTTTTATTCTTTTTTTAATTAAGTCTGTGTTTGAATCAGGAGGTGATTCATCAATTCTTTTCTTTAAAAATCTAATATGACTATCAATGCTTTGTTTCTCACAAAGTGGGTGTATTTTAAATCCATCTCTAGTAAAAGAAATCATTTCTCCTACTTTAAGCTCTTTTCTCATTTCTTGAGAAATAGTTTGACCCTTTAAAGATGATATCACTTCAGATTTATGAAGGAGTGCTATATCGCTGAGAATGTTAATAGTATCTTCATTTATTGTCATGGATACAGGAAATATCTGTGTAATTCCCTTAGAGTTGTTTTGAAGAATTACTTGTTTAACTTCTTCAGACATTCCAAAGCAAAATAGCACATGAGGTTCTTTATTTTTTGCTGCAAAATGAAGCATGTGATGTATTTCACTAACAGACTCTATAAACCCATCAATAATTGCAAATCTGTAGTTTTTCATTTCTACAGAATTTTTTGATCCCATAAAAGAAGTATCATATTCTAACTTAAAGAAAATATCATCTTCTTTTTTTAAAGTTATTGTTTCTGTAAAACTAGGACAAACATCAACAACTCTATCAAAAGAAGAGTTATCTTTTATCCAACTTACAATATTCTTTGCATTTTTATCTTTTGAAGAAGAAATAAAACTATCTGCTGTTTCTTTTGTAAAGACATACATTTTTTTATTCTTTAATACTTCAATGTCAAAGAATAAATTAAGAAATACCTCTCCTAAGTACGGATATAACTTTTCACATTCATCAAATTCTTTTTTAAGAATAGACTTAAGTTGATAATCAGGTTCATAAACTTGCTTGCTAAAAAACTCATTTAGATAGTTTATAGAAGAACTATTTACTATTTTTTTATTAGAGTATAAGCAAGCAGTATTTTTTTGATATTTGTCAAACGTTTCTTTTTCTTCTTTGAGAAATCTAGAAACGTTTGACTTATCAAATATCTCTATTTTATGAGTCTCGCCACAAGTTGTTTGATGCATAGGTTAAAATTTCCTCAGCAGAATGTTCATTATAACCATACTCATCAATTAGCGTTTGTACCATGTCAGAGTGCTTTTTCTTCTGCTCGTCATCTCTTGTCTTGGACTTTGTAACAATTCTAGCCATATCCTTGACAGAGTTAATCAAGTACTGCTCAACAGCTTCCTTAAGTGGTCCGTAAGATTTGTAATTGACCTTTTCTCCTCTTCTAAGCTTGCTGAACATGAAAGCTGTCACATCAGATCTAAATCCGTCTCTTGCAGAGCCTACAACGCCGATCATTTCTTCAATAGATCTCATGAATCTTTCGTCAGGCTCAGTGTCCTCTCTAGTGATCTTGTTCTTGACTTTTGACTTAGTTGTAAATGCTTCTGCATTGTCCATGTAAGAATCAAATAGCTGCTGTGCTTGTTCATCATAAGCATTAACAAATGCCTTTGCAATTTCATTTTCAAGAATCTTCAAGTACTCTTCTCTAATTGTTCCCTGAACAATCTCAAGATAACGCTCTTTCTTGTCATTATCAATGATTTGCTCATTGACCTGACGAATTAAGGAATCCATGACATTAATAGGGGTAATCATATCTGTATCTGAGTCTGAAAGTGCTGCATCAAGAGACTTCATAATAAATCTTGTTGAAATCCCCTCCATTCCTTCATGAACAGCTTCGGCCTTTAAGTCCTTGATGTCAACTTTCTTTGCGCGTCCTTTTTCTATGATGTTATCTCCATTATAGATCTTCAACTTAGTTAAAAGATCACATTTATTGGAAGGTGTCAATCGACTCATTACTGAAAACATTGAAGCAATCTTGAGCGCATGAGGTGCAATGTGTGCGCCTCTAAAGTCTGATCTGTTGATCATCTTTTCATAGATTTTTTGCTCTTGATCAAGTTCAAGGACATAAGGTACTTCAATCTTCAATACGCGGTCAAGAATAGCTTCATTAGTGTGCTCACCCTTAAAACGGTTCCATTCAGATTCATTACAGTGTGAAAGAATAACACCGTCAAAATAAATCATATCATTCTTACCAGGAGAAGGAACTCTCTTTTCCTGTGTTGCTGTAAGCATTGTATGCAAGAATTCAATTTCGTTCTTAAAGACCTCAACAAACTCAACAATTCCGCGGTTACCTACATTAAAAGCACCGTTTAGAGAGAGTACTCGTGGATCATCTTCGGAGTACTTATCAAGCTTAGAAATATCTTCAGTACCGACTAAGAGGCTTACATCTTGTGAGTTTGCATCCATTGGAGGCACAACTGATATTCCTCTGCGACCGCGCTGAGAAAATGAACTTTCTACAACAGGGAATTTTTCATATTCTCCGCCAAACTCTTCAATGAGTCTGTAACGGCAGATTGGGCATAAGTCGCCTTCAATATGAACACCAAGCATTTCTTCGAATTGACCACGAAGGCTTCTTGGTAGCAAATGGAGTGGTTCTTCTCTTATTGGACATCCTTCGAGGTGATAATGATTATCTGCTTTTTCTAGGGCACGCTTAACAGAATCAATTAGCGCTGACTTACCAGCACCTACCGGTCCCATTAAGAGAAGAACCTGTCTGCTTTCTTCACCTTTGTGAGCAGCAGACTTTAAAAATCTCAAAAGCTTGTTAATAACGGACTCCATTCCGTAGAACTCTGAAGCAAAGTAATTGTATACTCTAAGCTTTTCACCGTTAAAAACAGGACGATAACCTTCAGAGTCCACATCTAGCGTTTCTACGCCTTCGCTTAAAATTGACTCATAAAGTCTTCTATGCGCAAGCTTAATTACACTTGGATCTTTGTTTACTAAGTTTAAGTAATCTAGAAAAGTTCCACTAAACTTTTCTTCTTTCTTTTCTTGCCTTTGACTTTTGATAATATCTAAGAAATTTTTACGTGCCATATATTCCTCCTGAACTTATAATAATCTATAGCGAATTATTGTTAACTATATTTCCCAAACTTCATCTTCTAAAATAGTATACAGCCTAACGTCATCTTTCCATAAATCTTTGACATGACCTACTACTTTTTCTGCATGTTCTAGATCTAGTGCTCTTCCGTCGTATTCATGCTTAAGGACCAAAGAACCGTC
>JAEORY010000388.1 GCA_016840645.1 Candidatus Borrarchaeota archaeon
TGGAAGATCACAGCGCCTTTGAGAAAAGTGGGCAGGGTTCTGATGAAGTTGATGGGAAGTGTATGGAGAAAGTGAGCTCGCTTGTAGGTATCTACATGCCTATCATTTCAAAACCGACGAAGTCTCCTCTAGAGGAATAGAATGATTAACCCTACAATATATGTTGTTTTGCCGGTGCACAATAGGATAAATGTTACCAAAAATTTCATAAGTTGTTTAAAAAGACAAATCTACAAGAACTACCACTTGGTTCTGGTAGACGATGGTTCTACAGATGGCACAGCAGAGTACGTGAAACAACAGATTGATAATCTAACCGTTTTATATGGAAATGGTAATTTGTGGTGGGCTGGTTCACTCAGCAAAGCATATAGGTATCTATCCAAGATTAAAGCTGATGATGAAGATATCGTATTGATTGGTAATGATGACACTACGTTTGATCTAGACTATTTTGACAAGGTGATTAATGACAGAGATCTTAAATCTGGAACGCTGGTAGTATCTCCTGGACACAGTATCTCTTCGGACCCTACCTCTCTCCGCGCCAAAATTGAAAGGGGTTTTGCTATAGACTGGCCGTCATTGAGGGTCTACAAACTTGAAGAAAGACAGGAACCGGATGCCGTGACGACTCGTGGGCTTTACATGCACTATGCTACCTACAAATCCCTCGGCCCGCTCCATCCATGGCTGCTGCCTCACTATCTTTCTGATCTGGAGTATACAATTCGGGCCAAACGACGAGGATTCAAGTTGATCATTTCAAGGGACACCCATGTTTATGCAGACCGATCAAAAACAGGTTCACATCGCGATGATTCAAAGACTTTGAAGGAGTTTTTATTTAACCATTTGGTATCAAAAAAAACGGCATACAACACTTTTTACTGGGGGAATTTTGTTTTGCTCGCCGCTCCTTGGAAGCACAAGTTAAAGGGTTTTGTGATAGTATATACTCGTTTTTATCGCAAGTTAATTAATTTTTACAAAAATCGCAGACAAGTACTCAAAGCTTGCAGCAGAAATGAAACCATATCTCACTAATGGATTGTCATTTTGAGCCTATTGTGCAGAAGGTTCTCTAATGAGAATATCAGGTTACCTTACAGCATACAACCAAAAGCCCTATTTAATAGAGGCCATTGAGAGTGTTCTGGCTCAAACGCTCAAGCCTGTCGAAATCATTATAATTGATGACTGTTCCGATGATGGATCGCGGGAGCTTATCGCTGGCTTTCATGCACGCTATCCAGATTTAATCACCCCTATCTACCACCCCCAGAACAGAGGCATTGCCTATACCCGTGTTGAAGCTTTACAGAGAGTCACTGGAGATTACGTAACCTATCTGGATGGAGACGACCGCTTTTTGCCAGCAAAACTTGAAAAAGAGGCAAAGTTGCTTCAAAAGAGTCCCCAGGCGCAAATTGCTTTTTCCAACTTCTATTACATAGATGAACATGGAACTCGTACTGGTGTTTGGGCTGAGAAGGCAAAGCCACCTGAGGGTCATGTCTTTTGTCGAACTTTTGCCCGAGATTTCCCAAGAAGAAATCTTTTTCGTTCGGAACTAGTAAATTATCAGGCCTGGAGACAAGTTGGATTTCACGACCCGAATTTGCACATTTATGAAGATTATGAAATGCGGATTCGTCTGACCAAAAGTCTCCGCGTTGTTTACTACGATGAGCCTCTGTCTGAATATCGCCGTCATCACGTGGGACTTTCCAGGCTAAAACTTGCTCAACATTTTGAAGCCCTTGATTACATTTATCAAAAGAACAAGCCGCTTTTAAACGATCTGAGCAAAGCAGAAAGGGACTATGTCAACCAAAAGTTGGGGGGATGGATCGCCCAAGTCGCCAGGCGTGCTTCAGAGGAATCTCTCAATGGGAACCAACGCCTCCAGGCGGCCCAATTACTGCTGGCTGCCAGACGCTATGATCCGGCCATATTTGATTGGCCCTTGCTGATGCGGATATTTTTACCTAGGGTTATCTACCAACGCGCCGCCTCGTTCAAAAGGAGTCTGTTTGGGAGGGAGCAATGAAACAATATGATAAAGAAAAGCCACTTATCTTTCTCCATATTCCTAAATGTGCTGGGACAAGTTTCATGCGCGTTCTACGGAAATGGTTTGGCAATGATTTTTATGGACATTATTTTGATGAAGAAAATAATAAGATGCCTCCTAAGGTTAATTTAAAAGGAGGTATTTGTATTCAGGGACATTTTAACAAAGTAAGGAAATTTGGAGTCATGGACTATTATCCCGAAGTTGATCAATTCATTACAATACTCAGGGATCCTTTTGAAATAGCTGTGTCTAACTATTTTTATATAAAGAAAAAAATAAGACAGGGGGGAAACTGGCTTGCGGACCGTCCAAGAATAGAAAATCGATATAGAAATATAAGTGGTTATCTTAAAGTATATAGATCTAATATATTAAATTATATGCCTTATCAAATGACAATGGATAACCATGAAGAAATATTTGAAAAGTATTTCGTCTATGTAGGTATTGCAGAAGATATGCAGACATCTGTAAATATGCTTGCAAGGAAATTGGGCTTTTGTGTGATTAAAGTTAGCCACGAAAATATATCTGAACGTGATGAAGAGGTGCCAATAGGGATGAAAGAAGAATTCATAAATAAACATCAACTTGAATATGCGATTTATAATTATGCATTAAGAAGCTATAAGCAATAAGTTGATGGGAGAAACAATGGTTGATCGCAAAGCCGATTATCTATATTTTCGATATTATCTATGGTAAAAAGATGAAATCAACGATTGATATCCAACCTGACCCTGTCAGGCTTCAGGCATTGATGACAGACAAAATTCATTACGGGTGTGGCAGGAAAATACTGAAAGGGTGGCTCAATGTAGACATAGCCCATCCAGGAGATGCAGAAATCGCAAAAAAGAGATATCGCGTGGATCTTGTTAAGAAGCATCCATTTCCTGATAATTATTTCAAATTTGGATTTGCAGAAGACTTTTTGGAGCATCTTGACCAGGCCGATTCATTGACATTCCTTTCCGAGTGCCATCGCACGTTTGCCAAGGGTGGTGTTTTAAGACTTTCATTTCCAGGTCTCCAGGGTGTATTAGAGAAACATTATAGATCCAGTGATTATGAAGGCGCTAGTAAAGGAAAGCAAGAGGCTTATAGTATGTGGGAACATAAACATTTCTATTGTTTTGATAGCCTTGAATTAGTTATAAAACACATAGGATTTCGCGAGATAAAGATTGTTGAATTTGGCAAATCTGATTATGAAGAGTTAAGAAATCTTGACACAAGAGTGGATCAAATAGGTCTAAATTTAATAGTTGAAATAACGAAATAAGCCTCTATGGAATTTGATTGGCCCTCGCCAGCGCGGATACTTGCGCCAGGGCTATTTAAAGCGCGCCGCTTCATTTAGAAGAGCCTGTTTGCGGTTCAGTAAACGAGGATAATCTGAGATGGTTTCAAACGAAGGTGAAAATCTCGTTTTCCTACTGTCCATGCCCAGGGCTGGCTCCACCATCCTGAGTTTGTTGCTAGGCAGCCATTCAAAGATATTCTGTCCACCGGAGCCTTGGTTCCTGTTGAAAGTATCGGCCCTCACGCAACCGGGTGACATTAACAGCGTCTTTGACGATGAGTGGGCTACAAAAGGCACGAAGGACTTTTTACAAGGTGACATCTTTATCGAAGCGGCGCGCTCCTTTGCCGCCACAGCTTACAACAAACACCTGTTGGCGTCCGGTAAAACAATGTTCGTTGACAAAACACCCCGCTATTATCACATCCTGCCGTTTATTGATCAATTGTTTCCAAAGGCCCGGAAAATTTGGCTAAAGCGCGATCCGCTGGATGTAGCTTTGTCCTATAAAAACACTTGGGGTAGGGGCGTTGAAATAATTACAGGACAAAGATTTACCGCTGCCTCCTTTGATTTTGCTGTTGGCTTATTTAACTTAGAAGCGTATTTCAAGGATCCTTCACCCTACAAATTTCAAGTCCGATACGAAGCGATGGTGCAGTCACCGGCAGAGATTTTGGCTGACATCTGCCGTTTTATGAATATCCAATTCGAAGCAGGGATGTTGGACTATACCCAGAATAAGGAGCTGATTTCTCGACATAAGGCTTCCGTAATGGGCGACAAAAAGGCGTTGACTACCCCTTCGGTGAATGCGCGATCGGTGGGAAAATGGGCCAGAGGGCTTGCTTCAACAGAGATCCAGCAAGTTGTAGATTCCTTGGGTTTCGATATTTTCCGCCGCATGGGCTACAGCGAGACCGTTGATACCTTGCAGGCGCTTGGGATACAAGCGTGTTCCGAAGCAGAGGCGGCAGAGGCAAGACGTCGTATTTGTGTCACTCACGTGGATAAAACCGAAATGGAACAGCGACTGAAACACCTGACCGCCCAAAATAGCAATTTGAACTTTCAGATAAGCCAGCTTCGGAATTCTTGGAGTTGGAAGATCACAGCGCCCTTAAGAAAAGTGGGCGGGGTTTTGATAAGGTTGAAAGAGTGGTCTAATGCGCTGTAC
>JAEORY010000389.1 GCA_016840645.1 Candidatus Borrarchaeota archaeon
GAAAGAGATCAAGCATTTGAACATGTGCCTCAAGCTGTAGAAAGCTTTTTACAAAAATATCCAGACTTAACTGATATCAGAGGCATGGTTGAACACTCTTTGTCGACAGGTGACCCAGATGATGAAAACGAGCAAATGATGAAAATAGGTGCTCGTCTTGCTTTGATGGCAAAAAGATATCCAGAAATGGCAGAAGCAATGCTCGAAGAGCTTCAGGATCAGTAAATCGGACCGCTTCTTGCCATAATTGAATTTATGTCAGATGTATCTCTGAAACCTAGTCCGTGTCCAATTTCGTGTTCTAAAAGAATTCTGCTATCAAGATAACTAGACTTTATCCAAATTCTTGCTAAAAATATTTTTTCTGTCTGATTGCCGTCGGCATCTAAAAACACGTTGGTTGAAGTTACACCGTATTGAGAACTTGTTTGACGCTCATTGTTCTCATATATTGCAATATCACCTCTGTCTGGATATTCTCCGCAAGATTTTCTAACAATCTTTCCTATTCTTTCACCTCTTTCTCTCCAATTATCAACAGCTTCTTCTAATGCTTCTTGATCTACTTCTGCACCATTACAAACAACAATGTCAGGAACATAACCATCCCATGTTTGCCAGCGAAGTTGTGTCATGTCTCCTGCAATAGCAGGATTTAAAAGTGATAGAAAAAGTAGTGCTGCTAATTTCATTTTTTTGTTCCTATTTATATCATATAATATAATTTAGGAAAATACAAAATGCACTTATTTCCCAATTACAAAACTGTAATTATTCCAATTAGCGGTAGAAACTATACGCTTTACGTTGCTGACGACTTTGAAAAGCGCAGAAAAGGATTGGCAAATATTCCTTTTATTCCTCGAAACGAGGGCATGCTTTTTAAATATGACGAACCTGTGTGTCATGCATACACAATGGAAGAGACACAGTTTCCACTAAAGATTATGTTTTTTGACGCGGATTTTAATCAAGTGGGGTCATTTGATGCAAAAGCCCGCCAAAAAGAAGAAGTCAGACCTCAGTCTGACTTCATGTATGTGATTGAGATTTTAGGGAGATAGGTTAGTATCTTCCCCAATATCTTTTTCTAATTAGTGAACCTCTTGATAGAGATTCATTTACTGATGTTCTAGCATCTTTAATAAATTCTAAAACTTTTATTAAAGAATCTAAATTACCTTTAAGTTGTTCATTGGCACCACCTTCAAAAGACATGTTTTTACTCCCAACAGAAATCTTTTTAATTTCTGGAGCTGAATTTTTCCAATCGCGCCACCATTCTAATCCTTCAGGTATGGTTGTTACTTTTGGTTCAGCAGCTGTTACATAAGCACCTAGTTTGATATTTGTATCTCTGCCCCATTTACCCGTTGGGCGTTCTCCTATTATTCTTTGTACTTTTATTATATTATCTCGAATAGGTGTTGATGATCGTCTAACTCTATTTCCAGAATCTTGTTTTGTTCGAGCTTGATCAACTGTTTCTGAGTCTGAAAGTGTTTCTCCTGTGTCTTCTCCTAAAGAAGCTAAAGCATCTTCATCTATGTCTCCAATAGGAGAAATATCTTCTGAGACTCTGCTTTCTTCACCTTCAACATCTTCAGCTAGTATTGCTTCACCTTCTTTGATTTTTGCTTCTGCTTCCCGCCATGGGTCTAGATAAGTTTTCCATGCAGCGATATCTATAAGATTGTCTGCAATTGCTTTTTGAGTCCATTTTTTAGCATAAGCACCTTCTTCACCTTCTCTTCTTTGATTCCATATAATGATGGCAATAATATTCTTGTATTCATTATTAAAGTCTGAAGGTTTTGCTGGTGGCATGCCTGCTCTTTTTCGATATGCTAATTGACCCCATGGGGTGTCCATGTCTTTAATTCCAATACCTACTTTCCACTTTATTAGTCCACCTGTACCGGGAACTACCAGTTCGCCGTCTTGGAGCAACGCAACGGGTGTGTAATAGACATCTAATACAAACATAGCAACTGATAGCGGGCCTAAGAATTTTAAAAATTTAGAAAGCTTAGAAGCATTTGCTGCCACTTCTGGCACTGTTGAAGAAGCAATCCCAGATACTGCACTGTTTACTAATTGAGCTCCTTTAGGAACTCTTGAAAGCGGTTGTCCACTTTTAATAACTCCTGTGCCTATTTGCCGAACAGCATTTGCTGCTTCTGGTGCTTTCATGACTAGACTTGCAGCTTGTTGAGCTGTTCTAACACTCCCAGGAGCGCTAGCTGTCCGTGATATTGCATTTGTTACTTGAGTTGCAGGTTTTGTTAATGCCCCGGCTTTTTCTACAGCCTGAACAGCAGACTTAGCTGTTTGTGCAGCTTTTGGCATTGTATTTAGAATTTGCCTACCCATTTTTGTGTTTAAAAGCTTACCAACGTAATTTGGTCCTTCTACAACTCTGTAGTTAGCAAGAGGTGTTAATATATCATATTGATTAGCAAATATTTTAATAACTCTTAGAGAGTTTTTAACTGCAGCTGCACTATTTGCGCTACCTAAGTTTAAAGCATAAACTCTTGGTAGAATTCTATGAACTAAATAAGCTACAGCTTTACCCTCTTTATAAACACTTCCTGTAGAACCAACAATTCCTCTACTTACACATTTTTTGATAAAAGAAGCTGTGCGACCTGCCAGTTTTTGACCTTTAAAGGCACCATCTCCTCTTAACAGCTGTTGAAAAACAACCTCCGCCGACAAAGGACTTGGTGCTTCTAAAAGCAAATTCTCTACAATAATTTGCCTTAATTGTCTACGCGTGATTTTCATTTTAGTATCTTCCCCAGTATTTTCTTCTAATTAGTGAACTTCTTGATAGAGATTCATTAACATTTCCAGAATTGTTACCTAGATTTTTTTTACTTATTTTCATTAAATTCTCCTGAAACAGATCTGATTGCTGTATAGTTAAATATAGTTGTCTAAATATTAATTCTCTGCGGTATAAAAAAATATAATGATTCTACAAATATTTCTTGCTTGGTTCTATAGTCACGTGTTTGAATATGTCGCACACAAGTATCTGCTTCATAATCACAAGAAATTTAAATTTGCTTTTAAAAATCATTTTGGCAAGCATCATAAAGTATCTAGAAAGAATAAAATGTATGACAGCGCTTATGAGTCTATTTTGTCTTCCAGATTTGAAATTTATAGCTTACTGTGTGCATCTTTGATTCACTTTCCAATAGCTCTTTTTTTTCCATTCGCTTATCTGACATTATTAATATGTTTATTTAACTACTACTTCTTTCATAAGAAGTCGCATACTGATGTTGAGTGGGGTAAAAAATGGATGCCTTGGCACTATGCTCATCATATGGGAAAAGACCAGCATAAAAACTGGGGTGTGCGTCTTCCTGTTATCGATATGCTTTTTAAAACATCACATTTTAAAACAGAAAAAGCTTAAAATAGAACATAAATAATATAAGATCACTTGGGAGCATCATGAATAATGATAGAGTAAGAATGATCATCAAAGAAGAAATCAATAAAAGACTTGCAAATGATGCATTCGGAGAAGAATTTGAATTTATAGTAGCAGAAGCTAGATTGATGCAAGAATTTGACATGTCAAGCTTGGTGGGCTCAGTCGGTAGTTTTGTAGCTGACAACTTAGGTCAAGCAACCGTAGATAGTTTCAAGCAATACATTATCACTCAGATTTTTAATTATTTAGAAAGTGTTGGTTTGCCCATTACAGTGGATAGTATTTTAGGTTCTGTAATGATTCAAACTTTAAAGAATTTAAAGTACGAAGATGTTAAAGAAGTAATATCAAACCCGGGTTCTGAAAGTGCTTGTGAAGGTTTGGTTGATGTAATTTTAAAAGGTTTGCAAGACGGTCTCGCAAAAGAAGCAGTTGTTGATAGAATAATTGAGCAATTGTTTGGACCAGGGGCAAAACTTCAAGGAATTCTTGGGACGCCTATTTTAAATTTAATTCAGATAAAACTAAAAGAAATGACACTAGAATTAAGAGAGCCACTTGTTTCATTTATCTGTAATCACAGAGACATATCAAAACTTAAAGATCAGATGTCCAAAGCAGTTGGATTAGACGAAACAGAACCAGAAAATAGTACCTCAGAAGAAGGCTCGGTTGTAAGGATTAGAAGATGAAAAATAATAATCTTATTAGAAAAATAATTTTAGAAGAAATTTTAAAAAACATAAAAAAGAAGCAAATCATAAATGAAAGTCCGGGAGCAATAGCTTTAGGTGCGGCCGGCCTTGCCTATCTAACTGCCGCTACAGGTATAATTTCTTCATATATTGATGATCCAAACGGAGCAAAAGTAGATAGAGTAACCACACATACTCAGCAAAACAATGTCTATCTTGTTATGAAGAATATGCTTGCTGACGTTGAAAATTTAGTAATAATAAGTGACGGAGAAGCGAATCAGCTCGCTAAAAAATTACAAACAGCTACATCTGGTGGTACAAACATTCTATCAGGTCAGATTTTTGGAATGGGTACCGACGAAGACTTAATTAAGTCTACAATAGAAGCATCAAAAA
>JAEORY010000390.1 GCA_016840645.1 Candidatus Borrarchaeota archaeon
AAGAATGGATTCGAATGGAGGATTGATGATGAAGATTCGGTAGAAGATAAAAATAATTCGAAATAGTTTGGAGATCTTTATGGGTTATCTTAAGCGAGTTGAGATTAGAGCAGAAAATTGGGATGAGATGGTTAAGCATTTTGAAACTAGAACTCGGATGCACATTGATCTTGTGAAAAAGTATATACGAAAGATTTTAGATCTTAATTTACCGCAAGTAAATAATTTAGCACTTCTTCAGGAATTGGATCATGATACTGGGAAGTTTGAAGAGCCTGAACGTAATCCTTACGTTTATATTGCTTGGAAATATTATCAGCAGAAACTGGGCAATGAATATGAGATTCCAGAAGAGATTCAGCAGAAGACGACTGAAGCGACATTCCACCATATTACGACACACAAACATCATCCCGAATATTGGGATGACAGTGTGACGATCAGATGTTTGAATACTCAAGATCGAGATAAACCAGCAGAAGAGATGGTGGATGCAACTTCGATGCCCTTGACTTATATTGCAAGCATGATGGCAGACTGGTTGGCGATGAGTGAAGAGAAGAATACGGATGTCAATGATTGGATTAAGATGAATGTGAATGTGCGATGGAAGTTTACTCCAGAGCAAGTTTCGTTAATGAGAAAGATTGCGAGTAAGATTAGTGTAGAAAGAACTGGAATCAATTAATTTTAGAGGGCAATATGATGCTCTGGAAGCTATTGGTCATTTTTTCTGCGGTTGGAAGGATGAAGACGCTCCTCGTAAATCTGAAAATTAACTATTTTTAATTATTGAGATTAGATATGTCATTTACGAAGAGAATATAATAGGAGTATTACCAATGGCTACAGGTGGGAAAATTAAACTAGAAGAAGGTACTGGTGGTGGAGATCATGTTGGATTTAAAGCACCAGATACCGAAGTTGCAGAAGACATTATTTGGACTTTACCAAGTACCGATGGTGCTACTGGTCAAGTTATGAAAACTGACGGTAATAAAATATTAGATTGGGTATCTCTACCTGACGTAGATGCAGAAGCAACAGCAAGAGCCGATGCCGATATAACTTTACAAGCCAACATCGATGCAGAAGCTACAGCTAGAGCGACTGGGGATGAAACAATGCCTACAACAACACCTAGCTCACCAACCAACGGCTCATATTGGTATGACAACAGCGAAGATAAATTGAAAGTGTATTATGGTGGTAATTGGTATTATGTAGATATGACGATGGCTCCCATTGTTATGGGTGTCTTTGGTGGTGGTGCCGTCTTTGCTTCTGTTGTAAATAATATAACTTATATCAATATAAGTACTACTGGAAACGATTCTACTTTCGGTAATCTATCTCAAAGCAGACAGAGTCTAACCGCTTGTTCTTCAGATACTCGTGGAATATTTTGTGGCGGTATTGTAGATGAAGAGGGTGAAAATACTATAGATTATATTACCTTTTTGTCTGCTGGAAATGCTACAGATTTTGGTGATCTACCGATCAACAAAATGTCTTTAGCAGCTTGTTCTTCTACAACTCGTGGGATATTTGCAGGTGGTGAGAATTGGACTGACGGAAGCTTAAATAGTATTGAATACATTACAATCGCATCGATAGGCAATGCAAGTGACTTTGGAGATATGGATTCTGCAATGAGATCGTTAGCTGGTTGTAGTTCTCCAACACGGGGTGTTTTTTCTGGTGGGTACAGCACTCTTGTAGAAAATGTTATACGTTATATCACGATTGCATCTACGGGCAACTCTACTGATTTTGGAGATCTGACATTTGCTAGACAATATCTTACATCATGTTCTTCGGCAACAAGAGGTATCATAGGTGGTGGCCGTTCGGGAGCAACAAGATATAATGTGATTGATTATATTACGATAGCTTCAGCAGGTAACGCCACGGATTTTGGCGATTTAACCTATCAAACTACTATCGATTATTCTGGAGCTTGTTCTTCTCAAACAAGAGGAATTTTTGTTTGTGGTGATGGCGATGGTGGTTCAAATAATACCATCGAGTATGTAACCATTGCATCATTAGGTAATTCAGCGGATTTTGGTGATATTGCTCTACCGAGAGGTTTTATGGGCTGTTGCAGTAATGGACATGGCGGTTTAGCCGTTTAACAAAACTTGAGGAAAAATACATCGCAGGTGATGTAAATTTATATACAAATGAAACTTCTACTATACTTTTTTAGGGGTAAACTTAAAGCTAAATGTATATATTTTTTGGACGAACGTAAAGAGAAAGAAATTAGTATCCCACAAGGACGAGTCTAAAGAGGAGCAATAGATGGGATTTTTAAATCGGATATTAAGTGCTACGAAATCCCCGTTAGATGTTGCTATAGAAAAATATGTACTGAATTATAATTCTGGGCATCTGTCTGGTTACCATAAGATGACACCGAGTTGGGAACGTGAAATTCGTTCTGTTTTTACTAATATTGATAAAAAGCCTTTGTTTAGAGCCATTCGGGCAAATAGATTAAATAAATCAGATTTAGGTATTTTTTGGACTTTTGATCCTAATGCTGTAAGTGCCTATTGGGGAGATTCTGATCTTCCTTTGCGTGTTTTGGTAATAGATGCGTCTAAAGATGATATAGATTGGGATGGTACTGTAGAACAATATATGAAACCACAATATGCAGAATCTGAAGTTCGATTAAAAAAGAACAGCCATCCTAAATTGGTGGAAACGTTTTCTGACTTAGATTCTTTTTGGACTAAGTATACTTAGGGGGTGAATAATGGGATTTTTAAACAAAGTACAAGCTGCTAGTTGGAATGTAAAAGATCTTGTTGACGTACAGGTTGATGGTATTGATCGTAGAGACCATCCAGACTATGTCGATGCTTTTATTTCATATGCAGTAAACAAAAAGACAGGAAAAGAACTGACAGATGCTGAGTTGGATGATTTGAATGAGAATCATTCTGACTTTGTTCATGAGCAGGTGATGGAGAGTTTGTATTGAACAACTATGATTTCAATAAAATTGAGCTTGGATTTTCTGAGTTAACAGGTAGCATCTATGTCTTTATTCCTAATAAAGACGGATCTGCTAAAGTAAAAAAAGATTGTGACAGATCAATTTCATTATATTTGTAAGAAGATAGAATCCCATAAAGAAAAGCTGGATATTATCAAAGGTAGAGATGAGAGCTAAAGATAAAATAAAATAATCCGATACAGACTAGGAGGAGATAATGTATGGGTTTCGTACATAAAATTGAAGCTATGAGTCGTGGTATTGTTGTTTTAGATAATAATATTGAATCCTTAGAGTCTTTTTTACAAAAACGAAACATTCGTGTTATTGTACCGCCTACTGGTATGTCAGATGAAAATATTATTGAAAAATTACTACCTTATCGTATTTTTATTACTAATAATGTTCGCCATTTTACATCAGAAGCATCTTCTTTTGAATATGGAATAATTGAAGTGCCAATGGATGTAATGGCTAATCCAGCCAATGCTGCAAAATTAATTAGTGATGCTTTAGTTCAGTTTTCATTATGGTCAAAAAAACATGGTTTTTTAGTTACTTTAAGTCTAACAAAAAATCCAACATACAAATCACTTATAGATTAAAATTTTCATAATCAACTAGAGGTAAGATGTGATTAAATTGGTATCGACTACGTTGACTGGTTCGAATGAAAATGACATTGAAGATGCTTTAAAGAGTGTTGTTAATCATGTTGATGAATGTATTGTTATTGACACTGGAGTCAAAGATAAGACTTTAGATGTCGCTAAAGAGATTGCTGGCGACAAATTAAAGGTGTTTGAGTATGAGTGGGATAATAATTTTTCCAATGTTCGAAATTTTAGTTTGAAGATGGCTGAAGAAGCAGGTGCGACTCATGCTCTTACTTTGGATACGGATGAGCGACTTATTATCCATAAGGATTTAATAGCAGGTGTTGAGTATAGCTTGGACACTGATGTCTTTTTGGCATACACAGATAGTGGAAGCTATGCCAAAGAAAGAATCATTCGACTTCCATTAAAGTTAGGATCGAAGTGGTCGGGACCGACACACGAGTGTTTTACAGGTCCACGTTTGATGAAAAAGTTACTTCGTCCAGAGCTTCTTGTATTTTCTGAGTTGGATAAGAATTCTAGTCAGAGTAATCATAAATTTACTAGAGATGTCGAGATCTTAGAGAAATATATTAAAGAAGTTAATAATAAAGATTCGCGTTGGTTTTTTTACCTTGGGGAGTCTTATCGCAATCTTGGAAAATTTTCTGAGTCTATGACGGCTTACCGAAATTGTATTCGATTATCAGATTGGGATGAAGAGAGAGGTTGGTCTTGTTACTGCATTGCTCTTTGTTATACCAAGATGAAAAAGTATGATGATGCTGTAGAGAGCTGCATGAAAGGTATGACGCAGTATCCAGGCATGGCCGAGTTTCTATGGCTGGCGGGATGGAGTCGTTACCAGCAAGGAAAATTTAGAGATTCCATCTTTTTTGCTGAACTTGCTAAAACTCTAAAT
>JAEORY010000391.1 GCA_016840645.1 Candidatus Borrarchaeota archaeon
CAATAAAACCTTATAGGAGAACGGGACGAGCCCACCTTTTCAAGCGAATTTCGCAGGTATCTGGGTTCCAGCTCGCTACGCTCGCTTCCACCCAGACACCTGCTTGGTTAACACCAATTTACAGAAACATATTTACACTAACTCGGAGATAGTTGGACAAGGAATGCATAACGTGTTTTTACCTCCTTTAGTTAACCCGGAGGATGCTGTATCTCAAACGACGCTTGGCCGAATGAAAACCACTGGTTGTCGATTATATTTAATTGTTTGCAAATGGTTGTGTATAAAAGGTAGAGCTGAATTAAATGGGTGTGATTTTAAAAAGTGTGTTCATGATCGAAACCAGGCCCCTTATGCTCAAGATCGTTACATTTATCCTATACGAGATTTTCAGATAGAACCTTGTTTTGACAAAACCGTAAGTGAATACTATAGTAAATACACTAAATTTCATATGTTAAGCCTATATGATTACAGGAAACTCAATCGTTACTTTAAATATGGACTTTATTAATATGAAGAAATTTAAAACAAAATATTTTATTATTGGCTTAGTAGTTTCTTTAAGTTTGATATGTGCTTGTATATATATTTATTTTGGAGACATCTTTCTCATAAAATGGCAATCTGAAGAAAAAAGAATGCTTTCAATTAATCAATCTGTTGGAGAGTCGTTTAGAAAACAATCAAATGTAGAGAAGGAAACTTTTGTGGACAAAAAACGCTATTCCCAAGCCGCCGAGATACTTTCTAACGATAGATTCGACCATGAAGTTGTTATTTTATATAACTTGGTTGTAGATAATCCATCATATGGATATACATATCAAGTACAGTTTATTGATGAATCATCTGATGTTAAGCAGATTAATTATCGCGCTTCATTACAAGAAAGCGAAGAATTGGGTGTTTGTTTTTGTTTAGTTCCAAGTGGCGATGTTTCTGGTAATAGGAGATACCAAGGACAGTACATTCAAGAATTTATTTTGAGGTCAAGCGACGAAGTTATTAGGGCTACATTGGAAGACCCTAATTTAAATGAACCCCCTTATTTATATCTCCCAAGAGAAATGTACGAAAATGTCGTAAAGGGAAATGGTGAAATGTTGTTACTAGATTCGGAAGGGGAAGTAATGGATAGACTAAATCTCAAGATACGTCAATAAAGATAATCTAAATCTAAACCTTTTTAGAGAGATAGATCAAGTATCTTGAATCCATCCCAAAAACTGCAAAAAGCCATGGTTAAATGCTGATCACAAAAATGTATAAGTTTTTGAGAAATTAAAGGGGTCCGGGGGGTTGTTGGAAAAGTCACGTGGGATATGAACAACACGCCATCCGTATTGACGGATGATACAAAGCTTGAAACCGTCAGCTATGATTACAACCTGCAGAATCGCCTGGCGAAGGTGACGAAGGACTATACTGAATCCACGGATGATATCAGAGAGATTACCGAATATAAATATAATCCTGATGGAATCAAGGTTAAATCCGTTTGGAAAAAGTATGTTAATGACTTCACACCTGCTAACTATACTGACATAGAGACGAAAGACCACCTGATCGATTCCGCTAACCATACCGGTTATGCACAGACGATTAAAGAAACGGTCACAGACACAGGTACCACCGAAACCACATACATCATTGGTTCCGATGTATTAGCACAGGCACAGACTTATGATACACTTGAATACCTACTCTACGACGGCCACGGTTCAACACGGCAGGTTATCGATAATACTGGCGCACCGGTAGGTATTCAGGACAGCTATTCCTACGATGCCTATGGAGTAGCAGTGGGTTTTGATGCATCATCTTCAGCAATTAATCTCCTGTACTCAGGCGAGCAGTACGATTCTCACCTAAGCCAGTACTACCTAAGAGCCAGATACTACGACCCTCTCAACGGTCGCTTCAATCGCGTCGACCCATTCTCTGGCAATAACTCCGACCCTCAATCACTCAACAAGTACCTCTATTGCCATGCAAATCCAGTGAATGGGATTGATCCGAGCGGTCATCGTCATTTTTCCCTGAAAAGTGTTGGAACATATGTAATAATAGCGTTATTAATAGCTGCGGTGATTCTTTTAGCGGTTAATCCAATTAGAACCGCTCGTAGGGATCATCCATCATCAGCCAAACATGAAGAATATAACCTTAAAGAAGCTTGCAAAAAATATGACTATGTAAAGTGTAGAAGAGCTGGCATACCTTACTATAATCAAACAGAGTGTGAAGATGATGCTGAATTACTGACTCAAAGATATTCTGATTGGTTGGATCAACGCTGGACATCTGGACCAAGATATAGTCATTGCCATGAATATCAACATTCTCTTATGGTTGCACAATCAGCACTTTTAGAAGGCACTAAATGGTTTGTTTTCCAAAAAGGCTATTATACTTTGATTGGTGATCCTGATAGTGATAGTTTGACATTTAGATTTGATAATAATATTATTGGTATATTTCACATATGCAACCGTCGAATTGATCAAGATGGATTTTACCATGCTGGTGCCACTGAGGATGAAATATCAGATGCACGACTGGATCCTTGGTCGCCAGGGTATTGGCCTTGGCGTTATAATAGAGGTTATGGAAATCCGAATATTCGACCTGGTATCAAAAGTCAATATGGTTGGCAGGGTCCTCCAGGTCCAAGAAGGTGGTGGCCACCAGAAAGTCGACGTTATTAGTAACCTTTGAAATAGTTGACTCATATGAAATATTTCATTCATAAACACAGGTTAGCTACAAAAATCAGAATAAGCAAATTGGCAATATTTTCAATTGTTTTTGGATGTTTCTTCTTTACACTTTTATTCTTCTTTACAGAATCTTTTGGAATATTTCGCTTAATAAAGAAATGCCTTCTCGTTATTACATCTATACTTACAATACTTTTTGCATCTTTTTCATTTTTAAAAATTAGATATAGCAATGGATTGTTAAAAGGTAAAATTTTAATTTCAGTATCTATGTTTCTTTTCTTATCTCAAATCTTTGTGTTTTTTGCCATTGAACCCTATAGGAATGTTGCGTATGAAGGGATTTGTGCAACAAAGATGAAGCTCTTAGGCCAAGCTATTTTAGATTATTCAAATGATAATAATGGTGATTTTCCTTTAAAGTCAAAGTGGTATGATTTGCTTATTAAACATACAGATTTAATTGATGAAGATTTTATGTGTAATTCTTCTTTTTGGCCTTTTATTAGTTATGGATTTAACAAAAATCTAGATGGCTTGAACCTCTATGATGTCCCTTCAGATACAGTTTTACTTTTTGAGATAAAAGAAGGCCAAGGCATAACAGGCGGTCCTGAATCAGTTGATGGAAAAAAGCATTATGGTTCTTTTTCCAATGTTCTTTTAGTTGATATGACCGTTTTGAGTATAGACGAAAAAAAAATTGGTGAACTTACATGGCAAGTCACAACTCAAAAGCATCCAAACGAACCAAATTCCCCTGGAAATCAATAGAATTGAAAAGGATAGTATTTTTTCAATACTTTCGCTCATGATTCAACATCAATCCACAAATGTGCTACAGTCGCGCACTATATAGGATCTGTTTCCATAAAAAAATTTATTGCAAAAAACACCTTTTTCAGGTATAATTTATTAAATAACTTATGTGTTTGAAATTATAATTTAACCTCCTCGGGAGCACACAAGAGAAGGTGGTTAGGGTGGAGAGTATGTGTTTTACAAAAAAACCTCAATTTCTTCCAAAATTACCTCAGTTAATTTTCATCTTTCTCATTTTTTTTCTTCAATTTTCTTCCCCACTTAAAGCAAAGCCTGTTGGTGTAAAACAAGCTGAAAAAGCAGTCAAAGGCTGGCTAAAAAGAAATCCAAAACCACTGAATACAGAACTCGGCAAACACATCAAAAGAAGCGATGTCTTTTCAGGGAAAATTAAAGGTGTCCTGCTTGTTCCGCACTAACTCCGGTCAGTGCGGCAGTACATTTTCCTCAACCCGACAAACAGTTTTTTGCAAACCAATCTTCTTTAGTTTCTTTTCCCGACATCCTGATTTTCCTGATTTTCTGCACCCTGATCACCTGATACACTATTTTTCATTTTACCCTTTTAATTTTTCACTCGCTTAAGCGCGTCATCCTGAGCGGTGTCCGCCAACGGCGGACAAAGTCGAACGGATCTGGGCACCGAACATAATTTATCCTCCACCACGATACTGTCATTCTGAGTGCAACGAAGAATCCCCCCGAGGCATTGCAAAGCAATAAGAAGTTTCAATCGAAAATTGGAATTCGAAAATCGTAAATCTTTTCTACCTTCTGTCTCTGTGCTCTCTATGAATGATGAAGAAGAATAGCATTTTGTTGGACTTCATGCAAGACGGGTCTAAGTCTCAGGTTAAAGCTTTTAAAGCTGAACGCATAAGCTCGCTTAGAGTACGGCTTAAAGCTTGAACCGTTAGGCGTTCTCGGACGCCGGCAGGAAGTCCTCCCTCCGTGACCTCTGTACTACTATCCGCAATCTTC
>JAEORY010000392.1 GCA_016840645.1 Candidatus Borrarchaeota archaeon
GTCGATGTAGATGAGGTAACCACATACGGCTATACCGATGTCGGCAATACTGACTGGGTATGCCTGCCGAACGGCGGGTGTGCCGATTATGAATATGATAATCTTAACCGCTTAACGCTTCTGGAAAATAAAGACCCCTGCGATGTGGTTCTTAGCAGCTTCGAATATGAGCTAAGCGCAGACGGAATGCGCGTGTCTGTAACAGAATCGGATAGTCTTGGCGACATTGCTGAAATCTTTTGGGATTACGATAGTCTGAATCGTCTGCTGAAGGAAGACTATGACGACAAAATCGGGACATCGGATTATGAGCACGATTATATCTATGACTTAGTCGGCAACCGGCTAAGCGTTACCAAGGATTCTGTTTCAACGTATTATGAGTATAACGAAAGAGATGAGCTTCTTACTGAGTCGCCCAACTCAGATTACAGCGACCCGAATATCGAATACGGCTATGATGATAACGGCACGCTCGTTCTTAAGACCGACCATGTAAATGATGTGGTCTATGAATACACATATAACTTAGATAACCGCTTAAGTGCGTTCATATTAAAAGAGCAGCCCGTCGGGACGCCGGACGGGACTGTACTTGCAAGTTTTGATTATGACCCGGACGGTAATCGAATTGAAAAGACAGCCTCCGGCGTAACGACTGATTATCTTATAGACCCATATAATCCTACCGGCTATGCGCAAATCTTTAAGAAATTTCAAGGTGCTAATGAGACTGCCTACATGATAGGAAATGATATTTTAGCACAAGCGTCTGGCTCAAGCACACCGGATTACTTGCTGTATGACGGTCATGGGTCCGTCAGGCAGGTTGCAGATGATGATGGTGTAATAACCGAGTCGTATGATTTTGATGCATACGGAAATGCAATAGGCTTTGACCCGTCAAGCGCTTCGACGGATTTGCTATATACAGGTGAATTGCTTGATGTTTACACGGGTAATTATTATCTGCGTGCAAGAGACTATGGCCCACAGATTGGACGATTCAATCGGCGCGATGAATTCTCCGGTAATAAAACTGAACCGCTCACTTTGCATAAATACATTTACTGCAATGATGATCCAGTCAATAACATAGACCCAACCGGTTATATGACGGGCACTCTCACAGAGACAAAGGTTTCAATTAGTGTTGGTGAAGTAATACGCGATGCTGTTATTACAGCATATCTTATACATCAAATATATTCGTTGGACCAATCTGTTTCACAAAGGGCGGCACAGCGCGAGATAGAGCTATTTGTGCAAATGCAAGCTTCAACCGGGACTTTAACACAACAGCAGTTTGAAGAGCTTGAAGAACGAGTCAGGCAAAAGTTAAGAAGAAGGAATAGAAAGAAACTATATCTCCATTATAGTTTTCAAGAACAATGGGGAAACTTAATGATTGGCCTAGCGCCTGCTGGTGTGTATAATTCTGAAGGTTCTTTTGCAACAAGAGATGTGTATCCTACAGGCTGGATAGCAAAAATGTTTCTTGCTCAGGATGGACCTCCAAGAAATGCAATCTATATTGTTATGCCAAAACATGGTTTTGGGCCAACATTGCATAGGAAAGTTACGGAAAAATACGGAATGCCAGGTGGTGGCTATGAATATATATTTGGAAAAGGTTCAGGTGGGCCTGGTACAGTTTTTCCTCCCATACCAATTCCTGAAGGAGAAAATCCCTTATAAAAGAAAGGTTAACTAAAATGTCGATAAATCCAGAAGATTGGTTTGAGAAAAGAAAACCGGAATTAGATAGGTTCTTTAGCAAAATATCTGACGTTTTAAATACATTTGCCGATGTTCATAATTTGAAGATAGAGAAATACAGTCACAACTTTCCAATGTGGACATTTGTTTTTAGGCATCCGAAAGAAGGGATTGCTCAAATAGAGGTGCGAAAAGAAGAAGATGATGATAATGTGAGGATATGCCCTGGGTGGTGGATAGATAAAGCTAAACCGTTTACGCGTTTTTGGTATAGTTCTGAAGGTGAAATATCATCTTTGGAACCTGGAGTTCTAGAAATGTTTTTGAAAAATGCATTAAAAAATATAGCTCAATGGGACAATTCTATTCTTAAACCAATAACTAATCCATACATAGAAAAAGGGGTAGTAACAAAACAAAAGATTACAAAAGAAATTGAAAAATACCCCGTCCCAAAGATTGATTAGATAAGGTGGAGTTAATTATGCCTAATGGAGATCAGGAATGGGGTATAAAGGAATATCCAAAACTTGAAGAGTTTTTTAGCAAAATTTCTGAAGTATTGGAAGATTTTGCAAAAATACACAACTTATTGATTGATAAATATTATCATCAAGGTCACGACTGGAGCTTTCTTTTTAGACATCCGAAAGGTGGCATAGGAAAATTGCAAGTACAAAAATGCAACGAAGAACACGTAAAAATATATCCAATGTGGTGGATCGATCACTATGAAGAAAATCGTAGAGATTCAAAACATTCAGAAGGGCTGAAGATTCCAATTGAAAAAAATGTATTACGTAAAGAGCTTGAAAATTTATTTCAAGTGATAATTGGCTGGGAAAAGGAAGAATTAGAAGAAGGAACACCTAATCCATATTGTATCTGGAAAAACATAATGACCAGAAACAAATTTAAGAAAGAGAACGAGAAATATCCTATCCCCAAAATTGATTAATTCAGCTCTTTAACAAGTTAAACCAAGTTCAGTAGCAGGGTTTTTATAATCGGTTCAGATGTTTTAGGCCAGGCCGATGGTTCCGCCGAGCCGGTGTATTTACTTTATGACGGCCACGGCTCGGTAAGGCAGATAACCGATTCGGACAGCGAGGTTATCAATGATTTTGGCTTTGATGCTTACGGCAATTTATTGTATTATACGTCAGCGCCACAAACTGCTCTTTTATATACCGGAGAGTATTACGACAGTGTGCTAAGAATGCAATACCTGCGCAACCGCTGGACAGACCCTTCAACCGGCAGATTCAACCGCCGTGATGAGTACCCGGGAAGCAGCTATGACCCACTCAGCTTACACAAGTACACCTACACCCATTGCAATCCAATCAATGCGACAGATCCTTCAGGGAAATTCAGCAAAATTGAAGTCTTAACTGTAGTGAGCATAATAAGCTTTCTGGGTGTTATGCAACCTGCAATTAATCAGTCAATAAAACAAGAAACAGAAGCGATGATAGCAGATTGGGGGAATAGCGCCGTAACATGTCTTGATAAAGGTGTACAGACTCAAAGACAAAGAGACTTGGATACGATCACCGATCCTGATTTATTAGATATGACCGAAGCTTTTTACCATGAGTTTGGAGGAATGCAGCGCCATATCACTTATTATAATCATCGTATGAAACTTAATGCCCTTCAGGGGATTGATAATACGATCCATGCAGCACAATTGGCAGGGGCCGGTTTGGGGATTGCCGGCGGTCTTGCTGGGGCGGCGCCAGCAAAAATTATATGGCCTAACAAAATCCCACATCCACCCAATGGCTGGCCACATTGGTCAACTGTCAAATGGAATGCAATTTGGAGATCAATGACAAAAGGTGATATTGAAAAAATTTACGTAAACAGGCAGCTTTCACTCTCCACAGGAAAATGGATAAATAGAAGATTATCTCCTGACTGGATAGAAATTACAAAAAGTGGTAAATATAGAATTTATGAGGTTGTTAGCCCAAGCCAAACCTATAATGAATTGACCGCAAAAGGCTGGACATATCGGCAATTATTTGGAAACAAATTAGAATATTATGATGTACTTAACATAGGCGATACGGTTCCATAATTATACAATAATTATAAGAAGGAAGAATAATGAAAGTTCCGACACATATATTAAAATGTGTGAAATCAACTTGTCTAGATTATGATGGACGGTTGGTTAGGTGTGAAATTGCTTGTTCGTGTAAAAATTATATATTTGAATTGTTATATCCAGGAGAAACCCATTTATATCAAGGGGAAAAAATACCATGCACTTTACAGCTTGATGACAAATTTTTCTTTTTGATAAAAGCAAGGTGTGCAAAATGTGGCTGTGAATATCTACTATTCGACAAGGATTTTCATGGTTGGGATGGTTTTGTATGTCATAATGATAAAGAAGCATCTCATCCTAGGCCACCGCTAGTTTCATGGGAGTGCTTAAAATGTGGCGAATCGAAGCATACTGTACAGGTCGAATTTTGTTATGGTGATGAAGATGAAATGATTGAGGATTTAGCTGGTTTTCCAATTGATAATCTCGCAGATGCATTTGAATGGATTTACATTAATATTAAATGTGTTCATTGTGATTTGTTGACAGAAAAGTGGGTAGATTACGAAACAGCATAGATTCGCTCTTATACAATTTAGTATGACGCAGCGGGTAAGCAGGTTCGGGTAATAGACCCGAACTTCGGTGTTACCGAGACGCATTACCTCGGCAATCTGCGGGATTGGGTAAAAGATGCGCGGGGTAACATTACCCAATTCGATTATGATGCCCTCGGCAGGCTGA
>JAEORY010000393.1 GCA_016840645.1 Candidatus Borrarchaeota archaeon
ATTCGTACTAGAACCGAACAAAATACTTGCAGAAAAAATTACTCCCCAAAATGGATCGTTAGTATTTAGTTACACTCTAAATCACACCATCGAATCACCAATCATTCTGAAAATCAAAAGCCTGAACCAAGGATACTATAACGGAACTGAAAGTACATTCCAATTTCTGATACGCAATTCTACAAGCCTTTTTTTGGGGCTTCCCAAATTTTGGCACCCGTCAAATGGTTATTCTCTCGAGGGCAAATTGAGTACACTAGAAGGATATGGTATTCCTAATGCTTCTATTGAATTGTTACTTGAATCCGGTGAAGTACTCAAAACCACTCAAACTGTAAACGATGGACATTTTAATTTAGATTTATACGATGTCAGTGATAGCATTCGGAGAAATCGACATATGACACTTCGATATAATGGAACCCTGGGTCAAAGTGAAACAAGAGCTATTATCGGTATTATTGCTAGCCCTCCTCATAACCCCTTTACTCAATCCATTGATCCCATCTCGTCATCAATTTGGCTTCGCGTACTTCATCAAATCAGCATTCTAACCGTCAGTTGTTTGACAATCGGAGCCTCTTTACTAACTTTGAGAATGAAACGATCAACAAAACGCATCGTATCACATTAATCCTAAGAATTACGTTTCTTGTACCGCCGAAAGTTTAAACGCAGAGCGCCCTACATTTAACGCGAGGTTACCAGGAACATGTCAGAACATTGGATGTGGACAGAGAAATATCGACCAAAGAAACTTAAGGAAATCGTGGGTCAGAAACCAATAACAGACCGCCTACAGAAATTTCTAATAGAACGCGACTTACCCCACCTTCTCTTTTCAGGACCAGCAGGCACAGGAAAAACCACCACAATCATCGCATTTGCCAACGAATTATACGGCGAAGCATTTGCAGGTAACTTTCTAGAGTTAAATGCCAGTGTTGCACCCGAAACGCCAATAATGATACGAAACAAGGGTAAAATCGAGAGAATTAATTTTGGCGAGTTAGCAAAAAGATTCTTTGTAAAAAATGAAAAATACACAGAACCGTCTAACATTGAGGTTCTCTCACTAGATAAGGATTTTAATGTAAGATTTATGCCTGTGCGTTTGATTTCAAGACATAAGGTAGGGAAAATAGCAAAAATACACTATGAAGGCGGAGAAATAAGAACGAGCCTAAACCACTCAGTTATAATAATAGATGACCAAGGAAACTTGATTCCAAAAGAAGTATCTGAACTTTGTGAGGGAGATTTATTAATCACATTTCGAGAGGCTTTGGAGTCTGAAGAGAATCTTGTACTTGATTTTGAAAAGTATTCACCAGAAGAATACAGCATGTTAAAAAGTGGCCTTGTAAGAAATCCCAAAATAAACGTCATACTCGAAAATATGGAAATTGATGAAGATCTTGCCTGGCTTTTTGGCACATACCTCGCAGAAGGCTGTCTATCTTTTAGAAGAAATACAAACGGTGGTCTTGTCTTTGTCTTTGGTAATCCTGGTGAATTAGATTCTGTCAGTAAAGTTCAAGCCATATTGAAAGATAAATTTTCTCTTGAAAGTACTGCTAAAATTGGCTATTCGGGTTTTGACCGAAGCAGAGGCAGCTCTATACAGGTTAGAGTCCACAATACACAATTAGCACGCTTTGTTAGAGATAATTTCTATAATGGCACCAACAAATTTACTGCAAAAACAAAAAGAGTTCCTGATTTTATTTTTCAATCCAAGTATAGATGGGACTTCTTAAAAGGCTATATTCACGATGGTGCAGGAGCCTGGGATGAGTTTATAAGATATTCTTCGCGATCAAAACAAAATTTAATTGATATTACATGGTTGGGTCGAATTTCCGGATTAGAGACTTCTTGCTTTAAACAAGAAGCAAGAATAGTATGGAAATTACCCAATTATTCCTATATCCGAACCAATCTGTTGCCAGCGGCACCAATTATCGAGCTCTTAAAACAGAATAGTGATAAGATTCGTTTTAACTGGAGATATGACTTGAGACACCAACTCTACTCGAAGAAGTCTAAAAGGGTTACAAAGAACCTCGTTAACAAACTTCTTACCAAGATAGAAGAACAAGTTGAGGAGAAGGAACTACAACGAATTCGTAAACTTGTTAATTCATCTCTTTCAGTTTCTCTCATAAAGAGAATTGAAATAACCGAATATGACGATTTTGTTTATGATGTTTCTGTTCCTGGGTCCGAGATGTTTTGGGGTGGAACCGCACCAATACTTTTACACAATAGTGACGAACGGGGGATCGATGTTATTCGAAATCGTGTGAAAAACTTTGCACGAACTAGCTCGTTAGGTGATGTCCCATTCAAAATTATTTCATTGGATGAAGCAGATAGTTTGACAAGAGATGCGCAACATGCCCTGCGGCGAACGATGGAACGATACGTGTCCAGTTGCAGGTTCTGTTTGATTTGTAATTATTCAAGTCAAATAATTGACCCAATACAATCACGATGTGCTATTTTCCGTTTTCCGCGACTTAATGAAAAGGAATTAACTAAAAGAATCAAACAAATCGCGCAGCAAGAACAGGTTAAATTGGATGAAGAGGGAACGCAAGCTATTCTCTATGTATCAGGTGGCGATTTACGACGCGCCATCAATGTGCTTCAAGCGGCATCTGTTATAGAAAAACAAGTTAATGCGGATGCTGTTTTCACGACAACCGGAAAAGCACGTCCAGAAGATGTTAACCAGATGCTCCAATCAGCTTTAAATGGTAAATTCTTGGAAGCCCAAGAAAAACTTAGAAATCTCTTAATTTGGCAGGGGTTATCAGGGACGGATATCATTCGCCAAATTCATCGTGAAGTTATGAAACTGGGTATTGATGAACTGATTAAGATTAAGCTGGTAGACATGGTTGGTGAAGCGGAATTTCGCTTAACAGAGGGAGCAGACCCTGAAATTCAACTTAGCCATATCCTGGCAAGGTTTGCATTATTAGCGCAATCAAGTGATTTTGGAAAATGAAGAACCAGCCTTGGGTTGTGAAATACAAACCCCAAAAAATCAATGATCTTGTTGGAAACGAGGTTGCTATTTCTAAAATTGTAGATTGGCTACAGAAATGGCCTAAAAGCATTTTACGTAACCAGCGTGCACTCATCTTATTTGGTCCAGCAGGTGTTGGTAAAACAATCACGGTGCATACAATTTCTAATGAATTAGATTACGAGGTTTTTGAGATTAATTCGAGTGTCAAACGGAGTAAAAAGAGGATGGATGAGTTGCTAAAGACCTCTTCAAAAACCGGAACTCTCACAGGCAAACGAGGACGCATTATATTAATCGATGAACTGGCAGGATTAAGTGGTAAGTCAGATAGAGGGGCCGCCTCATCTATCAAAACCTATGTCCAAGAAACACAAGTGCCAATTATATTGATTACCAGTGATATTTCGGATTCGAAAATTCGACCCTTACAAAAAATATGTACATATATTGAATTTGAACCAATTACAGACGAGGTAATTATTAAGAAACTAAAAAGTATCTGCACTAATGAAGCCCTCTCTTACGAAGAACCCGCCTTAGAACTACTCGCATCAAAATCTCGTGGTGATCTTAGAGCCGCCATAAATGATTTACAGAATCTAGGAGAACCTGGATTCGAAATTACCTACAAAAGAGTCAAGGATCTTTTAAAAACAAGAGACCAAACAACCGACATCCCCGAAGCCCTTGACAGAATTTTTTATGCAGAGACTTGGAAAGATGCAGTATCCGCTGCAAACCAGACAGATGCATACCCAGATGAACTAATTCGATGGATAAGTAACAACTTCCCAATGGTATTTTCTGATTTAACCCAATACGAGAAAGGCTTGGAATATCTATCGAGAGCCAGCATTTTTAATAATCGAATCACTCGAACACAAAATTGGAAATTACTCCCCTACTCTAAAGAACTCATGAGCCTCACAGGTTCAATAATGGGTGGAAAACCGTCTGCAAAACACCCTAAATACCATTTCCCCGAATGGATCAGACAAATGGGATTCTCCCGAGGACTACGGCAGAAACGCTCGCTAATTGGTCAGGCTCTTTCACCCATCGTTCATCTGTCCTCAAACAAAGCATATAACGAATACAAGATCCTTCTAAAAGCCTTAATGAGAAAAGAGAAACTAAAAGAGAAAATTGAAAGAGATTTAGACTTATCAGAAGAATTGATAGAATTTATCATGAAAGATTGAAACTATGTCACTGGGATTTTTCCCACAATTCGATAAATCGCCGAAGGGCCAAAGCCCGAAGATTCTCAATTTTATAACGATATATTCGAATTCGACCAAACGTCTTCTCCTGAACAAGTTTTGCTCGTTCTAGAAGATGAAGATGTCTTCGTGTTGTACTGTGATTAAG
Organism: Candidatus Borrarchaeota archaeon; assembly: GCA_016840645.1. Next base: position 4,412 of record JAEORY010000393.1, read on the forward strand.
CTGTGTTCTCCTTGCAATCTCAGAGATGTTCAATTCCCCGCACTCCGCTAGAAGACGAATTATTTTAATTCGTCCACGGGAGGAAAAGAGAAGTTCAACGG
>JAEORY010000394.1 GCA_016840645.1 Candidatus Borrarchaeota archaeon
CTAAATAAAAACCGCTACAGAAATACTTGTTGGGGTTGATAGGTGTTCTGTTAATTAAATTCCACAGCAGATTGTCATGGTCGTATTCCGCCTTCATGCCCACCTTTGTCAAAGCCCAATATAGCATGTTATACCGCTGATATTTCGTAGCGACAAGTGGGGACCAATATGCTTTACCCCTATGATGATACAGCCTATCCGTGAACAGACTTACAACAACCCCTTCATTAACAGCCTCGATCAGAAATATTCGATCTTTGTGATGGGGGATTTGTGAACGCACAAACATGGCTGTATGGCTTACGGGTTTGCCTGTCTTCAGCATGATAAGTTCACCCGCTATGTTGCCTTCTGCCGCCCATTCCATCATGTCCCCTGTCTGAATCATGTTACGAATGGGATAGTAGAGAGGATACCGATATGCAGGGTCTATACCTTCAGTCATTTTCTATTCCCCCTCCCCGAAGTTCCTATATCTTGTTTCTGGGCAATCACTGTTGAAGTGTTTAGTCAAAAGTTCACCGCACTCACGACACACCTCGTCTTCTCTTTCACGCACGAATGGAACATCTGTCCATTCTCCGTAGTCTTCGTCCCAATATTGTAATGCCTCCTTAGATTCTACTCCATTTTTGTCATATGTTTGATAGATTCTCAAATGCATCATTCCTCCTTTACTGTGCTTTTCCCCGCTTTCATTGTCACGATAAAAGTCTTATCTGCTGCCACGTTGATGTTTTCCGCATGTGACACCATGATGATCTGCATTTCTAATTTATCAATCATCATTTTTAGCATGGCTGATACTTTGTGTTGGAGATCAGGGCTAACAAATTTAAATGGCTCGTCTAAAAACAAAACCGGTGCAATTTTCTTTAATGTCCACACTACAGTTTTTAATGCAAAAGAGGAAACATCAAGAGGCCCGCCGCCTTCTGCTTCCTTTAGACCTGTCCTTACCCCATTTTGCATAAAGTACATGTCCATTTCTGATTGGTTGTTTCTAATAACAGTTTCTACCCTGAACTCAGGCCACAAAGGGTCAACAGCGTGTAGTGCCATTGTCACCATATTCGAGATATAAGAATCAAGAGCCTCCTGTGTCGCCACCGCAACCTTTTGCAGAACCTTGAGGGCCTCCATTGCATCCTTCGATTCTCTTTCATGTTTTTGTACCTTTTTGAATAGGTCAGCACTTTGTTTTAATAGTGCTTCTTTCTTACCAGTATCTTCAGCCACCTGTCTAGACAGCTTCCTAATATCTCTTATTCCCATTCGTAGTTCTCCTCAAAGTAAGCCCAACCCTGTTCCACTTCTTTGCTTGCCTTCAAAAAAGCGTTCCTGAGTTTTTTTATCTTGTCCTCAGCTTCTTTGAGAGATTCGATTCCGTAATCGCGTTTTAGTGCATCCATTTTCTCCTTGAGTTGCCCGTCTAATCGCGCCTTTTCCTCTTTTGATCTTTCTATTTCGTGAGCCAGATGGTTCAAGTTGTCTCTGATTTCTTCAAAGTCAGGCATTATCCCCTCCTTGTGCATATTCGATTGCGGCGTCTATCATCGTTCTTACACCAACAGGCAAATCGTTTTCGTTTTGAAAGGCGCTTAGATTCTTCAAGAAATCTAACCCTGCTATTTCGGATGCATCTTTGAGGCTGTCTACGAACTTGTCGAGTTCTTCTTGTTTCTCCTTTTCCATCATTGCCCCTGAAATGTCGAACACCTCTTCTATTGGTTCTATATGTATCTTTATCTCTTCGAGTTCACATCGGATAGTATCCCAAACAAACATGGCAGGTTCGTGCGTTACCTGATCAATCCCTGATCTTACGACAGATCCTGGATTTACTAGAAACCGTTTGTCTTTCTCCTCTATGAATTTTTTATGGTTGTCACCCGATACGATCAAGTCATACTTGTGTTTTGTCAAGAATTTGGATCCATATGTGGCGTCTTGTCCTGGCCATAATGGTGAGTCAATCAACATTTTGTGTATGAGCAGGGTTGAGTTTTTCTTCGGGTGTGGTTTGGGAATCTCTGTTTCCCAACCGCATCCTTTTATAATGTGGTTTTCGTTGGGGTGAAATGCCTCGCCTTCTTTCAAGACAGCAGCGGCTTCAGATGCTTCAAGTAGACCAAGTGGTGTTGCATTGTAGTTCTTTTGATGATACCGAAGGTCGTGTTGACCATGAATTGTGACCACTGTCACTTCTTTTCGGTAATAACGCAATATAGATATAAGGTCGTACATTATATTGGCATTTATGTTGAAACTGTCGAAAAAGTCTCCCGGTTGCAGAAGGTACGATATGCGCCTTTTTTGGCATACGTTCAAACAAAATTTCAACTTTCTGAATATCGTGTCAGCAAAGGGTGTATCTGTTCTTCTGCGTGGTGCGGAAGCTCGCATATGTAAATCACCAATTATGCCATATTTCATGTTGTTTTTCTCCAGTGTTTTTTGTCAGAAAAACAGAAGGGGCAAAGATCGAGTGAAGATAGAGCATTAGAATATGCTTTTTCCGCTTCTAAAACGCGGTCTCCCTTGATTTCCCGCGCTTTCTCAGTCTGACGTATAGCAGAGTATAGCTTTTCTAATTGGGACACGTAATTCGAGGCGTCATTGAGTTTCCCTATTTTTTCAAGAAGTGCATGAACCTTTGGGTAATCCTCTATTAGTCGTCCCAAATCTTTACTCGCCTTCTTCGCCGAGGAAATTATTTCTATTTCGGAGGTTATGTTTTCTATTTCTATTTCCGCTCCTGCTGCTTTATTTATGCTTTTCGAAAGAGCTTCTATTTTTTCGCCCTCTCCTATGAAAAGGTTCAGCCCTTCTTTTTTGTCTTCTATTTCATTTATGGAACTTAGTATCGCCTTTATCTCTGTTCCTTCTTTTCTTGTTTTTTCTTGCATTTCAATAGAGGAGTCAAGTTCCTCTAAATTAGACACAATTTCGTCTAAGTCCTCGTACTTTAAAAGGCGCATTTCGATTTCTTCACCCTGTTTTTGCAACTCACCTGCGGTTATGCGCCCTTTGTTGTGTTTGCTTCTTAGGAACTTCATTGCTATAGGAATAATATTTAAACCCAACAAGTCGTTGAAGTACCTCATTCTTTGTCCGGGAGAATCGTCGATAAGAAAGAATCCATCGAACTGCCCATGGAAATTTGTATCGTCTATTCTTGTAACTTCGATTATTTCATCAGGCACACCGGTGCGCACCGCTTTTATGCTGTCTTTTGTACCTTCAATGTCATAAATATTAGATGTGCCTTTTCTTTTTTTGCTGATTTTCTTTCCGTTTATTACGGAACTTACTTTGGTGTTTTGTTTCCTCTCCGCAAAGTGTGATCGAAATTCGTTACCTGTTGGCTTGTTTACGAATAGCCACCTTAATGCTCTGATCAAAGAAGATTTACCTTGATCGGAACTGCCCATTATAACATTTAGACCTTTGACGAACTCAAGGTGTGTCCAATCATGCCCTTGGAAATATCTAATATCGGTGTCTTCAATCATTTTCTTTTTACCAATTTTCGTTTAGTTGTAGATGGGTACTTCTGACTAACGTATTTTGCGATGCAATAAGCATCACACAGGTCATCACTGGAAAAGGAAATGTTATATTTTTTATAGGTCTCAAGCAATATTAGGTCTTTGTGTAAGTTACCTTTACCTAACACTGCTTTTTTCCATGTACCTGGTCCTACGATTTCAAATCCGATACCTTCCTCAGCAAGTCTGATTCTCAAGTAGAAATGAAGTGCTCCCAATAAGTGTGCTTTGTTCGATTGTTTTGCGTATGCGGGTGCTTCGATGCCCACCATATTAGGCTTGTTGCGTACTATAAACTCAAGCATTTTGGTAGCAATGTTGGGAAGCCTTTCCTCAGGTCTGTCTTTTGCAGTCGTTTTTACTACCGTCGTCTCCACGAGTTCACCATCTTCTTTGATGCACACGAGCCCTGTTTTTTTTAGTGAGGGGTCAATACCAATGTATATCCCAGTTAGTTTAGGTTGAAAAGTGTTTTCCATTCGTCCATGTCTCCTAGTAAGGAATCAAAACCATAGTGTGAGAATACTCGAATGAAGGACATTTCTTCTAATTTATCCTCTTTCAATTTTATAGGCGGCGTCATACGATGCGGAAGCAAAACAAGTTCTTTGTTTCTTTCCACGATTTCAGGATTATTCAATATTGCCTGTAGTCTGTCTTTCCTTACATTCTTGTTTGATATGTAACGAATAGCGGTTTTCATGCCCACACCTTTTATTCCTTGAACGTTGTCTGTGGTGCATCCTGCATACGCTTTTGCTAGTCCCCACTTAGGGGGCAGAACTCCCCACTTTTTTATGAAGTCCTTGTCATCTGTTACTTCTTTTGTGAAAGGGCTGTACATAACAACGTTGGACTTTAATAACTGCAGGAGGTCATTGTCCGTGCTGACTATGGTATATTTATGTTCGTGGTTTGTTGCTATTATCGAGGCTA